>JBJLFK010000010.1:0-13492 GCA_045565415.1 Alphaproteobacteria bacterium
TCTTAATCATTTCTTTTTGAGGGACATTCACTTGAGTGTCTTTACTTGATCGCCATTCTTCATTTTTACTAATGTCTTTAGATAATTCTGCACCTTTATTTAAATCTTTAATTGTTACGGTGTTATTCTCTATTTCATCATCACCTATAATTAAAGCAATTTTGGCATTTCTTTTATCAGCATATTTTAATTGAGCTTTCATACTTCCATCGCCAACATATAAGTCTGCTAATAAACCTTCATCTCTAAGTTTTGATGCTAAGTTAAAATAATAAACTTGATCATCTTTGTTCATTAACAAAACAACAACATCAATATCACTTTTGTTATTAACCTTTTGATCCAAAATTTTTAGGGCTGTCATTAATCTGCTAACACCTATTGAAATTCCTGTAGCTGGAACTTTTACTCCTTTCAGTCTTTCTACGAGACTGTCGTAACGACCTCCCCCTCCAACAGAACCAAAGTTTTGTAAGTCATTATTTTTTGGGAAAATAAGATCTGCTTCATAAACTGGCCCTGTGTAATATCCTAATCCCCTTACTACTGATGGGTCTATAGCAACTCTATCTTCATTGTACCCTGCGCCATCTAAGATATCTGAAATAGCCAATAGCTCGATAACTGCATCAGAGAATTTATCACTATCACAAAAATCCTTTTCTAATTTTTCTAGTGCAGATTTTCTATCTGTCTTTTGACTCTTATCGCCCTGCTTTAAGAAATTAATTATTTTATCTATTTGTTCAGTCTTAAGCTCTGCGCCTTTTGTGAAATCGCCTGATTTATCCTTTCTGCCTTTTCCAAGGAGCTCAGTAACACCAGAAAAACCTAATCTATCAAGTTTATCTATAGAGCGCATAACAGTTAGATACTGATCAGAGTCATTTATAGAATTTAATCCAAGTTGATCTAATAGAGCATCCAACAAGTTTCTATTATTCAATCTTATTAAATAGTCATTTCTTTCAATTCCTATATTTTCAAATACATCTGAAAACATCATGCACATTTCAGCATCTGCTAATGGATTTTTGCTTCCTACTGTATCAGCATCAACTTGCATGAATTGACGGAATCTACCTGGACCTGGTTTTTCATTTCTAAAAACCCAACCAGATTGATATCTTCTATAAGGTTTAGGCAAAGCATCATAATTTTCAGCCACATAGCGAGCTAAACCAGATGTTAAATCATATCTGAGTGATAACCACCTACTATCATCATCCTCCAAAGAAAAAACACCTTCATTAGGTCTATCCTGATCAGGTAAAAAAGAGCCAATTACATTTGAAAGTTCAACAATACTTGTTTCTAATTTTTCAAATCCATAAAATTTATATGTTTTCTCAATTGTCGATGTGATTTTTTCTAGTAATAAAAGATCTTCTCCAGAAAGATCTTCAAATCCTCTGGGACGCTCAGCTTTTATCCTTTTTTTATTATCTGAAGTCATCACTATACCTTTATAAATAGATTCATTAATATAACATCATCAAATTATCTATGTTATATAATCTATAGGAAAATTTATGGAAAAGAATATGATTAATACACCTGAAGGCATGGAAATTCTTGATACTAGCGTACCTGGAATTGAAAAAGTTCTTACAGAAGAATGCCTTGAATTTATTTATGATTTAGAAAAAAACTTTGGTCACAAAAGGAAAGAATTATTAAAAATAAGAGCCGAAAAACAAAAAGAATATGATGCTGGCGAATTACCTGATTTTCCTTCTGAAACTGAGGAAGTAAGAAATTCAGATTGGAAAGTAGCTCCAATACCAAAGGATTTACAGGATAGAAGAGTAGAAATTACAGGACCAGTTGATCGTAAAATGGTTATTAACGCTCTTAATTCAGGCGCAAAGACCTTTATGACTGATTTTGAAGACTCTATGTCGCCAACTTGGAATAATGTTATTAATGGCCAAATTAATCTGTATGATCTTTGGAGAAATCAAATTGATTTTCTCGATCCAAATAACGGAAAAGAATATAAATTGAATCCAGATCCTGCTGTATTAATTGTCAGACCAAGGGGTTGGCATCTTGAGGAAGCTCATATTGAAATTGATGGCTTAAGAATTTCAGGCGGTATATTTGATTTTGCTGTTTACCTTTTTCATAATCATGAGAAATTAAAAGAGAATGGAACAGGTCCGTATTTCTATCTACCAAAAATGGAAACATATTTAGAAGCAAGATTATGGAATGAAGTATTTGTATATGCTCAAGAAAAACTAGGTATTGAAAATGGCACCTGTAAAGCAACAATTTTGATTGAGACATTACCTGCAGCGTTTCAAATGGATGAAATATTATATGAATTAAAAGATCATATAGCTGGCTTAAACTGTGGTCGATGGGATTATATATTTAGCTATATTAAGAGATTAGCTTTAAACCCCAACTATATTCTTCCGGACCGTTCGCAAGTTATTATGGGAGATGCTTTTTTAAACTCCTACTCATTGCTATTAATAAAAACTTGTCACAAAAGAGGTGCCTTCGCTATGGGAGGTATGGCTGCTCAAATTCCTGTAAAGAATAATGATGAAGAAAATGATAAAGCTTTCGAAAAAGTAAGAAATGATAAAGAGCGAGAAGTTAATAATGGTCATGACGGGACATGGGTAGCGCATCCAGGATTAGTTCCTGTGGCAATGGAAATTTTTGATAATCAATTATCTGGTGATAATCAGTTAGATGTTTCTTTAGATAATGTAACGATTACTCAAGACGATTTACTAGAAGTACATAAAGGTCAAAGAACTGAAGAAGGAATGCGCGAATGTATTAAGGTCGGCGTTCAATATATCGAAGCGTGGTTAGCGGGCCGTGGAGCTGTACCTTTATACAACTTAATGGAAGACGCTGCGACGGCAGAAATATCAAGAGCACAAATCTGGCAATGGTTAAAACACGCAACAAAACTTGATGACGGAAGAACGGTTAATGAAGAATTATTTAAAGATATTTTATCTAGTGAAATAGATAGTTTAAAAGAAGTTCTAGGCGATGAGATTTGGGCAAAAGGCAAATATGAAAAAGCTGTTGAAATATTTGAAAAAATGTCTATATCTCCTGTTTGTGAAGAGTTCTTGACACTTCCTGCTTATGAAGAAATAGTGTCTTCTTAGCATTTTTTTAAAAGGATAAAATATGACAAAAAGTTTCTATGATTTAGTTCCTTCGGCGCCTAAAGGTCGCTATGATGGAATTGATAGACCATACTCAGTTGAAGAAGTTGAAAAACTAAGAGGGTCATTTCCTATTGAATATACACTGGCTACAAGAGGATCTAATAGATTATGGGATTTACTTCATTCAGAAGACCAAGTCTCATCTTTAGGCGCTCTCTCAGGCAACCAAGCCATGCAAATGGTTAAAGCTGGTTTAAAAGCTATATATTTATCTGGATGGCAAGTCGCTGCAGATAATAATACAGCTGGTTCTACATATCCTGATCAAAGTCTTTATCCTGCTAACTCAGGGCCAGAACTTGCAAGAAAAATCAATAGAACTTTACAAAGAGCTGATCAAATAGAACATTCTGAAGGCGGCGCCCAAAGAGAGTGGTTTGCACCAATTGTTGCAGATGCTGAAGCGGGTTTTGGTGGTCCACTAAATTGCTATGAAATTATGAGAGCATATATTGAAGCAGGTGCTTCCGGTGTTCATTATGAAGACCAACTTGCTTCTGAAAAAAAATGCGGACACATGGGTGGTAAAGTTCTAATTCCCACTAAACAACATGTTAGAAATTTAAATGCTGCTAGATTAGCAGCTGATGTATGTGGTGTACCAACATTAATAGTTGCTAGAACAGATGCTGAAAGCGCTAAACTTATCACATCTGATGCAGATGAAAGAGATCATGAATTTATTGATACATCTGATAGAACACCTGAAGGATTCTATAGATTAAAAGACGGCACAGGGGTCGATAATTGTATTAAAAGAGCTCTTGCTTATGCTCCTTATGCAGATTTAATATGGATGGAGACATCAGTACCTAGTCTTGAGGTAGCAAAACAGTTTTCTGATGCAGTAAAAAAAGAATTTCCAAATCAAATGTTAGCCTATAACTGTTCGCCAAGCTTTAATTGGAAAGCTAACCTTGATCTTGATACTATTGAAACATTCAGAGAAGAAATTGGAAAAATGGGCTTTAAGTATCAGTTTGTTACTTTAGCTGGATTCCATCAACTCAATTATGGGATGTTCCAATTAGCTTCTAACTTTAGAGATAGAGGAATGGGTGCATACAGTGAGCTTCAACAAGCTGAATTTGCAGCAGAAAAAGATGGCTACACAGCTACAAGGCATCAAAGAGAGGTTGGAACAGGTTATTTCGATCTTATTTCTGAAGCTTCAGCAGGTGGTGAGTCTTCAACAACTGCACTAGGCGATTCAACAGAAGCAGATCAGTTTGATGCAGCTGAATAATTAGCATTTATGCTACCAACAGCTGATATAAGCGATAAATATTCTGACTCAGTAAGAATTCTAAAACCTCTTTTTAGAGATTATGGCGGTGTTAAATCCTTTAGTGGCAAAGTAAAGACCATTAAAACCCTAGACGATAACACTAAAGTTAGAACAGCATTAGAATCTGAAGGCAATGGCGATGTTCTGGTTATTGATGGTCAAGCATCTCTTAATTGTGCTTTATTGGGTGGAAACCTAGCGGCGTTAGCTAGTCAGAATAACTGGTCAGGAATAATTGTAAACGGCTGCATTAGAGATCAACTTGAAATTAAAGAAGAAAAAATTGGTGTAAAAGCCCTGAATTCAAATCCAAAAAAATCAAATAAAAATGATGGCGGTGAATTCGGTGTTGATCTCAATTTCGCTGATACGGATATATCTGAAGGTGATTATATATATGCCGATGAAGATGGAATAATTATATCTAAAGAAGACCTTCAAATTTAATCATAATATTTACTTTCTGATGCTTACTATTTTCACTATAGTAACCACGGGAGAATTCTATGATAGCGTATAAATCAGCAGATCAGCTAGCAAAGCTAATTAAAGATAAAGAAATAAGCAGTGTTGAGTTATTGGATTATTATATATCACGAGTTGAAAAATATAATTCAGATATCAATGCTATTATTGTTAAAGACTATGAGAAAGCAAAGAAATCAGCTTTAAAAGCTGATGAAGAACTAAGTAAGGGTAATATTTTAGGCCCATTACATGGTGTGCCAATGACAATTAAAGATTCTTATGATCTTGCTGGAACAGTTACATCAAGAGGTAATCCAGCCTTAAAAGATAATGTTGCAAGCAAAGATGCTCTATCTGTAGAAAGACTAAAAAATGCGGGTGCAGTTATTTTTGGAAAAACAAATGTGCCTTATAATCTCGCAGATTTTCAAAGTTATAATGAAATTTATGGTACCACAAATAACCCTTGGGATTTAACTAGAAGCCCTGGAGGATCATCTGGTGGATCTGCGGCTGCATTAGCATCAGGAATGACGGGCTTTGAGACAGGTTCTGATATTGGAGGGTCAATAAGAAATCCTGCACATTTTTGTGGAGTCTTTGGTCATAAGCCAACATGGGGTCTCTTACCGCCGAGAGGGCATGCAGCACCAAATGTTTTGGCTCAATCTGATTTAACTGTTATTGGCCCCTTAGGTAGAAGTGCGCAAGATCTTGAAACAGGCGTTTTAGTTATGGGTGGTCCAGATGAAATTGATGGGGCTGGTTTGAAGATGGATTTAGAGAGACCAAATAAAACATCTTTAAAAGAATATAAAATTGCAGCGTGGGTTAATGAAGATTTTGCTCCTGTAAATCAAGAAACTCAAAATCGTGTAACTAATGTAGCAGAAACAATAACATCTAATAAAGGTATCGTAGATTTTGAAGCCAAACCTGATTTTGATATTGTAGAATCCATGGATACTTATGCATCACTTCTTCACCCTACTATGGCCTCAAGAAGCTCAGAAGAAGATTATCAAAAATTACTAGATAAATTTGAAGAGTTAGACTCTTCTGACAATAATAAATCAACAACTTTAGATCCAACCCATGATAGTCAATCTGCCTATACATTAAAAAAACAGCTTTCTTCTCTTCGCGATTATAATATTGCCAATGAAAAAAGGACGCATTTGAGATGGGCTTGGCATGAGTTTTTCAAAGAATATGATGCGGTTATTGCGCCTATAATGGCTACAGATGCCATAGAACATGATCACGGTGCCTTCGGTGATAGAACAGTAATGGTAGATAATGATGAAAGACCATATTTTGAGCAAATTTTCTGGGCAGGTTTAGCTATCGCAAGTTACCTTCCTTCAACGATTATTCCAACTGGCTTAAGTGAAAAAGGACTGCCAATTGGAATTCAAATAATAGGCCCTCAATACGGTGATCTTAAGACTATAGGGCTTGCAAAACTATTGGAGCAAGAAGGTTATAAATTTCAATCTCCTGATACTTATCCGGATTAAAAATAATAATATCAATTACCACATAGGAAAATAATAATGTGCTTAATGTGTGACATGACTGGAAGGGATCACTTCCATATAAGCCCAGGAGAATATCGAGATTTTGGACCAGATGACGGATCAGGTCCTCAAGGTTATAGACCAAGCACTCAAGATACAAATACTTCAGTAAAGACAACTTTAAACTTTAATTCTGGCAATAATATAATAGTGGCATCCGAGGATGGTACAACTTATAGAGGACTTTCGGGTGATGATACCTATATTCTTTCTGAAGAAACGATCAAAGCAAATGCCGAAATTAAACTTATTGATACAGAAGGAAAAAATACTGTTCAGTTAGTAGATGGTTTAAAAATTTCGGAATCTCTTTTCACATCCAATGCCACACGTCTCACTCTTTCTAACGGCGCAGAAATTACCATTAATGGAGCAGATAAATTTACTTTCGAGTTGTCCGCAAATCTGACAAATGGAACTTTGGGAATTAGCAAAACATATGCAGAATTTGCTGAATATATGGGTATAGATTCTCTACCAACGAGAGGATCCCAGAGCGGTAACACAAATGTTACGATTAACGAATTAAAGCCAAAGACAAAGACAGATTTACAAACCCTTCTCTCTGGGGAAACGAGAACAGTACAATCTGCAGAAATCTTGGAAGTCGAAATAGATGATTATCTTACGCATCCCGAAATTCCCGATTTTTCAGAAAGTGTTACAGATTTATCAGATTTAAATGATCTCTCAGGTTTAGATACGATAGTGTTGTATCAAGATTATGAAAAAGCCACAATAGCCATACGAGCGGATAAAAAAGGTATCAAAATTTTTGATACAAGCTTTCTTAATATCAATCAAGATCACGCTCAACCACAACCTGGGGATCTTGATAATTGGGGTGAGTGGGGTCTTAATTATCAATATTGGTCTTATTTAGAAAACGCTGATTGGCTGAAGGATGATGAAAAAGCTTTTTTTCTATATGAAGAAACCGTATCAAGTAATTTATTAGATGTTATCAAAGATATTTATGATGTAGATCCTAACGGTATTTATCTTGCTCCCGAAACTTATTTTGGAAGTGACGGTGAGTATTATCACAATAATATGACCTTTTATCAAGAATGGGAACCTGTCGTCGAAGATAGACGGACAGATACAATTTCTGTACAGACAAAAACTTTTTTTGGCACCGAGAACAATCCAAAAATTAAAATACAGTGGAAAGACGGTAAACTAGATAATGGTAATGATATTTGGAAGACTTATATTATAACAATCGATTCAGTATTTGACGACGAAACTGAAGTTGCTTCTATTCAAGAAAAAATTAATTCATTTAATGATTTACCACCCAACACTATAGAATATGAAATTAGGGATAATTCTTATCCTTTTGCAACTCGTGATCAGATTAAATTAGCTGGATCAAAACTTGTTATTGAGGGCGGAGAAAACGATGCTGATGCCCTTTTAGTAACAGTTAATATTAGGGCATATTTTAAATATGGTAATGGTTACACATTTGAGAATGAAGAAGATAATTATCAAGATATAACAGTTACTCTTAATATAACAGATGATGATTATGTAAGAACTCAATCCTCTAAAATTATTGAATCAACTACGAATTCAACAAGCGTATCTATAATCGAGGATAATCCTGGCGATATTCTCCTAGATCTGAAGGATTTTAATATTGATCCTGGATCAGCTAAAATTAAAGATGTCAAAATCAACTATTTTGAAAAAAGCACTTTCGAAACATATTTAGGAGAAATATTCTATATAGATGAAGATGTTTTAAAATTCTCAGAAGGAGCCTTATACGATTATGATAGTGATAAAATTCTTTTTATACACCACATAAGAAATGATGCTAATGATGATACAAAAGATGCCGTTGGATACTCTTTTTTGAAGACAAATTTAACCTCCAATATTCGGGATAATGACTTCGAAATAACATTTACCTATAAATCAAATGACAAAGATTTTGAACATACACTAAAAATTGTTGATTACGAAAATACAGAATCTGGAAATTTTCTTACTCAAGACCATGTTTTAACCTATGAAACAAATATCACAGACAATAAATACATTAATTCGTTAAATCATATTACGAGATTTACACATTCAAATCCAGAAGTTGATAGCCTTACATTAAAAGAAGATGAATGGAATAATTATGAAACTATAATTACTTATGCTTTTTGTAATCCTGCTGAAGATAATATTCCAATCCGTTCTTATTCAACATTTTTAGATACTTGTTATTTTAATCCTTATGACAACATAGATACATTATGGCCAACGAATGACAACGCCAAAAATATGGTAAGAGAAATTCTTGCTAGAACCTCCGAAATGTTCAAAATTACTTTTAAAGAAGTTGATTCAAATAACTACGATGATGCTCAAATAAGGTTCCATTGGTATGAGTCAACTGGTGGTAAGGTTAGTTTTGCGTATTATCCAAGTATAGATCGTACTGATATAATGGTAGCACTTAACCGTCCAGAACAATTTGATGACCCATCTTATTTTGAAATCAGCCCTCAAGGAACTATGACTTGGACAACAAGACATGAATTAGGCCATGCTCTTGGATTGAAGCATCCATTTGAGCATTTTGTAATAAGTGGAGAATTAGATGAGGCACTTTATCCGGAATATTATTATGCAAATACGATTTTTACGAATATGGCTTATGCAGAATTTTTTTCTAAAAATAAAGACAAATACGCAGAAGGTAATCCAAAATATGCTTCTACAGCTTTCTCTTTGGTTACGAAATATGATTTTAAGCTCAATGACCAGATACAAGTATCACCAGATGATCCTCCGGGCAGGACACCAATGTATTCTCACCCTTTAAGACAACCTAATTGGGCTCGAGATGATATTTTAACTCTTGGATATAAATATGGACTTAGAGAAAATTATAATGCTGGTGATAACACTTATAATTGGAGTGCAGATACAAATATTTATGAAACGCTTCATGATATGGGAGGTAATGATACCATTGATCTCTCCAATTATGACTGGGATATGAAAATTGATCTCAATCCTGGAGCTGTTTCTGAAGTTGGTATTAATCAAGAGCGTATAAATTTTGATGGAACTCCAATAAAAGATATAAAAAAAACTGGAGATGTTTTTATTCTCAGCTGGTCAACTGTTATTGAAAACTATATTGGCTCCGATGGATCGGATGATGTGACATTAAATACATCCGTTGTAAATACTATCAATACAGGAGCTGGTGATGATGTAATTCGTAATGTTCTCGCAACTGATATCGTTAATGCTGGAGCAGGTTCCGATACTGTTTATATTTCTTATACAAATCTTGATCCCAATATTACAGTGAGTATTGATGGGGGTTCAGAAACCTCCGATTTTGATTGGATTATATGTGATTTAGCTCCCAATTCTGAAAAAGATTTTACCTTATGCCGAACAGCCTTTGTAAATTTTGAGGGATATGATTTTACTGATGGTGAAAAACAAACCATCACTCTCGATAGTGATGATTTTGTTACCGTCAATTCTCAAACCTTAAAGATTAAAGGCGATAGCAATGATGAAATTTCTTTGCCTCAAGATGCCGTACAAACTAATTCTGATGATCTCTATCTTTATTACACTTTGAATGATGTTGAAATTGGTATTTCCACAGATCTAATGATAATATAAATTACCACATAGGAAAATAAGAACAATGTGCTTAATGTGTGACATGACTGGAAGGGATCACTTCCATATAAGCCCAAGAGAATATCATGATTTTGGACCAGATGACGGATCAGGTCCTCAAGGCTATAGACCAAGCACACAAGATACCAATACTTCAGTAAAAACAACTTTAAACTTTAATTTCGGCAATAATATTATTGTAACATCTGAAGATGGCACTACATATAGAGGGCTTTCGGGTGATGATACCTATATTCTTTCTGAAGAAACGATCAAAGCAAATGCCGAAATTAAACTTATTGATACAGAAGGAAAAAATACTGTTCAATTAGTAGATGGTTTAAAAATTTCAGAATCCCTTTTCACGTCCAATGCCACACGTCTCACTCTTTCTAACGGCGCAGAAATTACCATTAATGGAGCAGATAAATTTACTTTCGAGTTGTCCGCAAATCTGACAAGTGGAACTTTGGGAGTTAGTAAAACTTATGCAGAATTTGCTGAATATATGGGTATAGATTCTCTACCAGCGAGAGGGTCACAGAGCGGTAACACAAATGTTACGATTAACGAATTAAAGACAAAGACAGATTTACAAACATTCCTATCAGAAAATAAGGTTGTTCAATCAAATGAAACTCTTGAAGTTAGCCTAGATAATTATGCGTCTTTTCCTGATGCTCCGGATTTTTCAGAATCTACTACAGATCTATCAAATCGTGATGATCTGTCGGGTTTAGATTCGATAGTGCTGTATCAAGATTATGAAAAAGCCACAATAGCCATACGAGCAGATAAAAAAGGTATCAAAATTTTTGATACGAGCTTTCTTAATGTAAATCCAGAATTTACTGATGACTCACGTACTAATCAATGGACAATTAATACTGATGCAAGCCTGATTTATCAAGTTTGGCGATATTTAGAATTTAATTCTACTAATTGGTGGCAGAACGAAAATGTATCTGTATCTGGAACAGGAGAAGGTTTTTATGATTTCTATGATATAACTCCTAATTCTATTTCTCTTGGTTCGGAAACTTTTTTTGATAGCAAAACCAATGAATTAAATTATATAAATTATAATAATGCAGATTATGGTGACCGTGCTTTAAAAATCGACACCTATTTCGATACAGAAAATACACACAAAATAAAATATTGGTGGAAAGATGATGATGGTGATTGGAACTCTTATCTCATAACAGTAGACTCAGTATTTGATGATAGCACCGATATATCGATCTATCAGGATAAAGCGGAAGTATTACAAAATGTATCTAATACCTTTGAATATGAAATTAGAGATAACTCTTATCCTCATACAACAAGAGATCAAATTACGATAGATGAATCTAATCTTATTATTGCAGGAGGCGAAGAAAATGGCGATACTTTAAATACAAAAGTTACTGTTAGAGCTTTTTTTAAATTCGCCAATGGTTATACATTTGAAAATGAAGAAGACAATTATGAAGATATAGAAATTACTGTTAGACTAACAGATGACGATTATATCAGGACACAATCTTCTAAAATTATTGAACAAGGTAATAATGAAACAAGTATTTCTATTATAGAGGATAATCCCGGAGATATTCTCTTGGATCTGAAAGATTTTAATATTGACCCTGGATCAGCTAAAATAAAAGATGTCAAAATCAATTATAAATCTTCTAAAAGTCTTTTTGATAAATATATATCAGATATTTTTTATATAGATAAAAATGTTTTAAAGTTTTCTGAAGTTGCTCTCTATGATTATGATGGCGATAGAATTATATTTATTTATCATAGCAAAAATAACCCTAATGATACTTCTGTCGATACATTTGGGTTCTCCTATGCAATAGACAATGTAACAGAAAATATTCGTAATAATGATTTTGAAATTACTTTTACATACACTTCAAATAATGAAGAATTTGAACATACTTTAAAGATAGTAGATTATAAAGATACAGATACTGGAAGCTTTTTCACTGCAGATTATTATTTAGATTACGGAAATCAAAGCTTTGATAATAAATTCATTAATGCTTTAAATAACGGCACCCGATTAAGCCATGCAAATCCAGATGTTGATAGTGTTGCATTAACAAAAGATGAATGGAGTAATTATGAAACTATAGTTACATATGCTTTTATTGAACCAAACATTATCCCAATAAGTAGTCTTCAGACATTCTTAGATACATGTTATTTTACGCCATATACCAATATAGATACATTATGGATTCCTAATGATAATGCAAAAAATGTGGTCAGAGAGATTCTTGATAGAACCTCAGAATTATTCAAAATAACCTTTGTTGAATCAAATAACTATGAAGATGCTCAATTAAGATTTAATTGGTTTGAGTCAACATCAACTGCAAATAGCGGTTTTGCATATTTGCCAAGTGCAGAACGAACAGATATCTTTTTTAACATTTTTGATACTCGCTACTATGAAGAAAGTAATTATAATTTTTTTCAAACCTATCCGGATGGTTATTTTTCATACCTAGCAAGACATGAATTAGGACACGCTCTTGGTTTACACCATCCATTTCATCATTCTGTTAATAAAGGCATGTATCCAGGTGAGGATTACGATCAAAATAATTATCCTGAATATTATTATGCAAACAAACTTTTTACGGTTATGGGATATGCACATTTTTGGGATAAAGACTTAGATAAATATGAAGAAGGTGATGCAAAGTATCAATCCCAATCTTATAATTTAGGAGCACTACCAGATTATATTGCACTTGATTTTATGCGTATTTGGCAACCTAATTGGTCTCGGGATGATATTTTAACTCTCGGAGATATGTATGGTCTTAGGGAAAACTATAGTGCGGAAGATACAATCTATAGCTGGAATAAAGATAAACTTATTTACGAAACACTTCATGATATGGGAGGTAATGATACCATTGATCTCTCCAATTATGACTGGGATATGAAAATTGATCTTAATCCTGGAGCTGTTTCTGAAGTTGGTATTAATCAAAATCGTATGGTATGGAATATAGACATTAAAAGTGGTGACCCATTAGAAGATGAGGGCGATAAAACTGGAGATGTTTTTATTCTCAGCTGGTCAACTGTTATTGAAAACTATATTGGCTCCGATGGATCGGATGAAGTGACATTAAATACATCCGTTGTAAATACTATCAATACAGGCGCTGGTGATGATGTAATTCGTAATGTTCTCGCAACTGATATCGTTAATGCTGGAGCAGGTTCCGATACTGTTTATATTTCTTATACAAATCTTGATCCCAATATTACAGTGAGTATTGATG
>JBJLFK010000011.1:0-13477 GCA_045565415.1 Alphaproteobacteria bacterium
AATAAAATGATTAAGAAAAATAAAAAATTA
Organism: Alphaproteobacteria bacterium; assembly: GCA_045565415.1. Taxonomy (GTDB): domain Bacteria; phylum Pseudomonadota; class Alphaproteobacteria; order MED-G09; family MED-G09; genus AG-430-B22. Next base: position 31 of record JBJLFK010000011.1, read on the forward strand.
AATAACAGAGAAAATACTAAAAAAAATAATAGATCGATTATTATCAAGGCTGGTATTGATACTTTTTTAAAAAAAGGAATAAGTCAGACTACTGTTAGAGATATTATAAGAAATACAGATCTTGCTTCAGGTACCTTTTATAATTATTTTAAATCTAAGGAAGAAATTTTAATTGCTGCTTTAGATGAATCAGCTATTGAAATTGGTCAAGAATTAAGATCTCGAAGAAAAAATGCAAAAAATCTAGAAGAATTTATTTATTCACAGATCAATCCCTTTTTTGAGTTTGCTAGGGATAATCCTGAGCTTTTTATGATTATGAGTAGTAATCTAAATGATGTTAAGGCATTTTCCGTCGAAACACCGATGATGACATTAGAGTTAGAATCTTTAAAAGAAGATATTATTATTGGAATAAATGAAGGAATACTTCCTGATGTTGATCCAGATTATTTTTGTTCGGTTATACAATCTGTTTCTGAAGGTATAGCCTTTACATTTGTTAGAGGAAGGATGTCAAACGAAGACATTAGTACTGCTGTTAAATTTTGTACTAATTTTATCGTAAATGGAATTCGGGCGGTATAAAATGTTTAAAGCTGCTATTGTAAACTCTCTGACAAATGATTTATCTTCTATTGAAATTGCTGAACTCAAAAGAAAATCACTTAAACCTAACGAAGTTCGTATCAAGATAAAGTCTGCGGCTGTTAATTTTCCTGATTTACTAATGACTGAAGGTTTGTACCAATATAAACCTGAACCACCATTTACACTTGGCATGGAGTCGTCGGGTATAGTTATTGAGGTTGGGGATGATGTAAAATCATTTTCAATTGATGATGATGTTATTGTTGGTGGAAAAACAGGTTCTTTCGCTGAAGAAATTGTTGTGACTGAGGATCTATTGAGGTTTAAGCCCAATGCCTTAAATTGGGAGCAAGCAGCATCTTTCACTGTTGCTTATCTCACTGCTTATGTTGCTCTTGTTTGTAGAGGTAATATAGAAAGTGGGGAAAGTCTCTTAGTGCATGGGGCTGCAGGTGGTGTCGGTTTAGCAGCTGTCGATCTTGGAATACATTATGGGGCAAAAGTTATTGCTACATCTGCATCTTCCAGTAAACGTGAATTCTTGTCTTCTTATGGAGCTCATCATGTTTTACCGGATAGTGGATTTAAGGATAAAGTCAAAGAACTTACTCCTAGCGATGGTGCAGATATTATTTATGACCCTGTCGGAGGCGATATATTTGATGAGTCTGTTCGATGCATTGCTTGGAATGGTCGTTTATTGGTTATTGGATTTACTTCTGGACGAATTCCAAGTATTGGCGCGAACATGCCTCTTATAAAGGGTTTCTCTGTCGTTGGGGTAAGAGGTGGTGAATATGGAAGAAGAGATCCAGAAATGGGAAAGAAAAATTTAGAAGCAATCGATGAATTAGCTTCCGAAGGAAAATTAAATCCTCATATACATAAAACATATTCTCTTGAGAGCACAATTGATGCCTTAAATGAATTAAGGAATAGAACGGTTATAGGGAAAGTTTGTATTAAGCCCTAAACTTATTAGCATTTTCTTATTGAATAATTATTTGAATAATGTACAGTATTCAAAATAATCTAATTATCTACAAAAAAAAGAGGAATGATATTGTCAAGAGGAGGAGTAAGAACTGGAGCAGGCAGGCCTAAGGGGCAAGGTAAATTTGGAGAAAAAACCAAACCAATACGTATTCCTATTAGTAAAATCGATAGTGTTATGAATTTCATCAACAACAGTAATATATCTCTTCCGTTATATAGCAGTAAGGTTCCAGCAGGGTTTCCTTCGCCTGCTGATGATCATATGGAGGGTAAACTAGACTTAAACACACACCTTGTGAAACACCCTGCAGCAACATTTTTTGTAAAGGCATCTGGCGATTCTATGTTAGGGGCAGGTATACATGATGGGGGACATCCTTGTTGTTGATCGTAGCCTTGAACCACGAAAAGGAAAGGTTGTGATTGCAGCTGTTGATGGGCAATTAACAGTGAAGCGTCTACAAAAAAAGGGATCAAAAACTTTTCTAGTTCCAGAAAACAAAAAATTTCGTTCGATAGAGTTAAACGAGAATAATGATGTGAAGATTTGGGGTGTTGTGACTAATGTCATCCACAAAGTCTAACGATAAAAATATTTTTGCCTTGGTGGATTGTAATAATTTTTATGTTTCATGTGAGCGTGTTTTTAATCCATTTTTAATAAATAAACCAATTGTTGTATTATCAAATAATGATGGGTGTGTAATTGCTAGGTCAAATGAAGTAAAAGCTCTAGGAATCCCAATGGGCGCACCATTCCACCATTACCAGCATACATTATTACAAAAGGGTGTTCAGATATATTCTTCGAATTATCAACTTTATGGTGACATGTCCGGAAGAGTGATGGATTCTTTAAAAATATTTAGTCCAGATGTTGAGGTCTATTCAATTGATGAAGCATTTGTAAAATTCAAATATTCTAATAGAAGAAATTATTATGAATATTTGAAAACTATTAAAAATAGTATTTTTCAGTGGACTGGCATCCCAGTTTCAGTTGGGCTGGGGCCAACAAAGACATTGGCTAAGATAGCTAATTCTTTAGCTAAAAAATCAAAAATTGATCATATTTATGATCTGAATTCACCATCAACCCAAATTGAGACGCTTGAAAATATTCAGGTCGAGAATATTTGGGGTATATCAAAGAGATGGGGAGCTAAGTTAAGGCTCATAGGTATAGGTAATGCCTTACAGTTACGAAATGCCTCGCCTCAAAAGATTCGGAAATATTTGGGCGTAGTTTTGGAAAGAATTGTTTATGAATTACGAGGTGTATCTTGTTTAGATATTGACCAAATGCAGTTACGCAAAAATATAATGGTTTCCAGAAGCTTTGGTAATCCTATTAATAATTTAACCGATTTAGAACAAGCTATATCACTTTATACAGTCAGAGCATGTGAAAAGATGCGTTCACAAAATAGTAGAACTCAAACGGTTTATACTTTTCTGAGGACGAATAGCTTTTCTAAAAAAAATAAACAATACAGTGCTGGTGTTATGTCAGGATTTAATAACCCTTGTAGTGATACTGGACATATTCTTAATCTAGTTAAAAAAAATTTATCGCAGATCTATAAAGAAGGGTATTTATATCATAAAGGAGGAGTAATGCTGGTTGATTTAGTGCCGAATAATGTTCACCAAAGAAATTTATTTGAAAGATATGATTATCAAAGATCAGATTCTAGAATGATTGCGATGGATAGAATAAATAAAAAATTTGGACCTGGAACACTTTTTTATGCCGCAGCAGGTTTAAAGAAGGATGGTGATTGGCAGTCAAGAACACATCATCTGTCACCTAGATATACAACAAAGTGGGGCGAATTACCGCACGCGCATTAATTTATTGAATTTACAATTTAAAATGACCATATATACGCCATGTCTACATTAGCTAATATAATAACATCAGGTATCTTTTTCATTATGTTCTTCTTCAGTTTATCAATTGCAAGGAATGTCCATAGTACACTTGGACCTGATAATGCTGGTAAATTATTAAGAGTTTTATTTCCGAAATATTTTTTTTGGGGACTGATTCTTAGTCTTGCAGGCGCAGTAGCTTTTTACCTATCAGGCGAATTATTAAAATCATTAACACTAATGATTATTGCAGTTTTGGCCGGTGTTTCAAGATTTATATTAGTGCCAAAAATAAATAAGAGTAGAGATCTTATGTTAGAAGGTGAAGAAGAAGCGAAAAAAAGTTTTTCATCACTTCATACTTTAAGTGTTTCAATAAATGTAATCCAATTAGCTCTCCTCTTAGCTGTGCTAATTGTATCGGTTAGTTAAATGGCTTTAAACTTTTCAGAAAATAATGATGTTATCGTTCCTACAGTCGATGGAACAACATACAGAGGACAGAGTGGTGATGATACATATATACTCGTTTCTCAGGAAGGTGATGCAAAGGTTTCAATAACAGATACAACTGGAAATAACACAATACAATTACCTGAATGGTCAAAGATAAAGTCCGTAGTTGTTGCCAAAAACGCTATCCAAATTACCTGCGATAATATGACTATTTTTACAATAAATGGTGCAGACAAGTTTAATTATGATGTTGGAGGAAATAAAACAGGTAATGAGATAGGTAGCATAAAAACATATGAAGAGTTCGTTTCTCTTTTTGATTTAAACTTACCTAACTCTGGTACGAATACAAAATTAGTTAGTAAGATTGTTTTTCAAGATGAGTTAAATCAACTTTATGAAGTGACCGTAAATAATGAAGATGACGGAAATAAATATTATATCAATGGCGAGCTTGCTCCCAGTTTGAATCTGTCTTCTGGAAAAAAATATATTTTTGATCAAAATGATGTGTCATCAAGCAAGCATCCAATATCTTTTTCAATGACAAAAAATGGCATTCATGCTGATGGGAAAGCAATTGATAATGTTAGTTTTTATATTAATGGTTACAAAACTACTGAAAGTAAATACTCTGAAAACTTTAATGATGAAACAACATTTGATAATGGATTTGTTGTTTTAGAGCCCTCTACCACAGATACAGAATTATATTATTACTGCTTATTTCATTCTGGTATGTCAAAGGATGCAAATATTCTTATTGATGGGTTTACTCCAATAACAACGCCATCTATTGAAGCTGCCTTAGATGTTTCTAATAATGGTGCAAGTGATTATGTTATAAAATCATCTAATAATATAACCTATAATGATCCAACAATAACTCTTGTAAGAGGTAAAACCTATGAATTTGAAGTTAATTCTCCAGGCCACCCTTTTTGGATAAAAACAGCTCAATCTACTGGATCTTCAAATGTTTTAGAATCTGGTATAACAAATAATGGAACCTCAAACGGTAAGATTACTTTCATAGTTCCTCTAGATGGACCTGATAAGCTCTACTATAACTGTCAGTTTCACGCCTCTATGACAGGCACTATAAATCTTGTAGAAAATGATGGTGTCGAAATACTTACTACAATCAATTCAGGTAGTGCCGGAGGGGGTTATGGTTATTCTCTTGATCTCGATCTTACATACTCAATAGATACCACCAATGATACGAACAATATTATTTATGACTCTCTAATAATTTAACTAGACAGATCTCTTAGCTTTGTCAGCATCATTTGAAGACCTAATCATATCTCTTACTCCATCCCAGTCATCATCACTGAGTTTATCTAAACTTTGATAAAAATTTCCTCCTGATGCGAGATGAATTGCGCCATCGATAGCAATAGTTTGTCCAGTTAAATAATCACAACCATCAGCCATCAAAAATGTAGCTAAGTTTCTTAATTCTTGCATTTCTCCATTTCTACCCATCGGGTTACCTGAGCTAGTAGCACTATCGTCTGCATCTTGACCAGGGCTTAATCTCTCCCAAGCCCCCTTTGTTGGAAATGGACCAGGTGCAATTGCATTTAATCTTATTCCATATTTACCCCATTCAGCTGCAAGTGATTTTGTCATAATATTGACTCCAGCTTTTGACATTGCTGAAGGAACAGTAAAAGGACCGCCATTCCAAATCCAGGTTGTTAAAATTGATATAACTGAGCCCTTAATATCTTCTTTTATCCAGCGTGTACCGCAAGCATGAGTTATGTAAAAAGAACCTCTAAAAACAATATTAGAAATTGCCTCAAATCCCTTAGGAGTAAGATCTTTTGTGGGTGAAATAAAATTTCCTGCAGCATTATTTACTAAACCAGTAAGTGCACCACCATCGGCCCAAATCTCATCAATCATATCGTTTATAGCTTCTGAAACTCTAATATCACAAGGATGTGCCTTAGCTTTGCCACCTGCATCAGTTATTTCTTTTACTGTATCATCAAGAACAGATTTTCTTCTTCCGCAAATATATACTTCCGCACCAAGTTTAGCATATTCACTAGCCATTTCTTTTCCTAAGCCAGAACCGCCGCCAGTTACTAAAATTCGTTTTCCTTCTAAAAGTGTGTCTTTGAACATATGTTCCTCCTAAGATATTTTAAGACGTCTAAAGATGGTTGAAATTAACCACCCTAATGAACCTGATAAGATTACCGCAAGAATCCCATAAAGCAACGGAAAATTTTTTGCTGTAAGCCATATTGCCCTACTAAAACCTGCTTGCTTTAAATCAATCTTATTTTCCGCATAAGATATAAATTCACCATTTTGGAAAATGAAATATCTTACAAAATATTTTCCTTGATAAGAATTTGAAGGCAACAAAAATTCTGTAGAAAAAATTCCAACTTTTCCTGGGCCTGATTTGACACTTATTTTATTTTCGCCAATTTTAAATTGACCTTTATCCAACATATATTTTTTTAAATTTTTATTAAAAATATTTTGAGAAGTTTTAGTATTCGAAATTTTTGCATTACCAAGTGGTAAGTTAATAACTCCAAGGCGTAACTTATCAAAAACACTTTGGCTAGCAATTTCACTAAGCTTTCTTGAGCTCATAATATTATAGTAACTTGGTACTTGGAAATAATCAGCTCTACCCAAACCAAGCCAAAAACCATAAATACTTCTTTTTTCTTCTAAACTTATATTTCTTGCAGGACCAACAACCTCAATAATAATATCTTTTTTTCCTGACGGCATGGCTCCATACAATACAACTTCTGTTCCAGCAATATTTGGTTTAATTCTGATATCTTTCTCATTTTCATCAATGATGATATTTGGAGGCATTTGGCCCATTAAGATAAAAATACTGAATATAGGTATGAGTAATTTCTTAATCATTATAAATTACTCCCAGATATAATTTTAATTACATTATCAGGTTTAATAATTAATTCAGAAGCCATAATCAATCCAACAGCTAAAACTAGAATTGAAAGGGCTATTCTAAGCCAAGCACCATTCAATTTGCCACTTAACCTAACACCAATTTGTGCTCCAATAGCTCCACCCAATAGCAATATTAATGCAAGAATTATATCAACGGATTGATTTGTTGAAGCATGCAAGATAGTAACAAAAGATGTAATAAATATTATTTGATAAAGCGATGTACCAACAACAACATTAGTTGGCATTCTTAATATATAAATCATTGCTGGAATTATTATAAAACCACCTCCAACACCCATTATTGATGAGAGAACACCTACTACAAAACCAATAATGTATGGAGGTATAAGTGATATGTATAAACCTGATCTTCTAAATCTTATTTTAAGCGGTAAGCCCATTATCCATGAATGATGATAATATTTTGATCTTTTCTTATGTCCAAAGTAACCCAAGCTATCTAAACTTTCATAAAGCATAAAAATTCCAATAGCCGTTAAAAATAAGAAGTAAGATGCAGTAATAAGTAAGTCTACAAGTCCAACTTGCTTAAGAGAATTAAATATATAAATTCCAAGAAATGATCCTAATATTCCGCCAGCAAGCAATACATTCCCCATTCTGATATCAACTGCTTTTCGTCTAAGATGTCCAATTGTTCCAGATAATGATGATCCAACAATATGATTAGCTTCTGATGCCACAGCAATTGCAGGAGGTATGCCTAAGAAAATTAATAATGGTGTCATTAAGAAACCACCACCAACACCGAATGTTCCTGATAATGTACCAACAATTATTCCTAAAATAAGGAAGCCTATTGGATTGATAGACATTTCTGCAATTGGTAAGTAAAATTCCATTAATTTCTTTCTCAAAATTATTATTTAAAGCCTACAATATGAAGAAAATATGGCAAACTAATTATTTATAGACTAAATAATTGTTTTCTATATTGTAATGATGTTTTTTTAATATGAGAAAAAAAGGGGAGTAATATGACTGAAGCATGGATTATTGATGGGTGTAGAACGCCGCGAGGCATAGGAAAACCAGGAAAGGGTGCTCTGTCTGGAATTCATCCTCAACACCTTGGTGCTACAGTTTTAAAAGCTCTTGCTGAAAGAAATGATCTTAATACTGCTGAAGTTGATGATATTATTTGGGGAACAAGTTCTCAAAGAGGTCAACAAGGTGGAGATTTAGGAAGAATGGCTGCTCTTGATGCAGGATATGACATTAAAGCTAGTGCAGTAACTTTAGATAGATTTTGTGGTTCGGGCATTACTAGTGTCAATATTGCTGCTAGTAGTGTTATGTCTGGTATGGAAGATCTTGTTATTGCTGGCGGCACTGAAATGATGTCAACATATGGTCAGGGTGGAAGTAATTCATCACCTTTTATGGATAGCGGTAATGAAAGATTAAGAAGCGTTCATCCTCAACCTCACCAAGGGGTTTGTGCTGATGCTATAGCAACTTTAGAAAATATAAGTCGTGAAGACGTTGATAAGCTAGCACTAGTTAGTCAAGAAAATGCTGCGAAAGCATTAGAAGGCGGACATTTTGATAAATCTCTTGTCCCTGTTTACAAAGAAGATGGATCTTTAGCTTTAGATCATGAAGAATTTCCAAGACCAAATACAACTCTTGAAGGGTTATCAGAATTAAAGGCTTCTTTTGAATCTCTTGCTGATTATCCTCTTGATGAAGATGGTACGACTTTTAGAAAGCTTGTTTTACAAAAATATCCTGATTTAGAAATTAATCATGTTCATCATGCAGGTAATAGCTCTGGTGTAGTAGATGGAGCAGCAGCTCTTCTTTTGACATCTCCTGATTATGCTAAAGCAAATGGTATGAAACCACGTGCAAAAGTCAGAGCTATGGCTAATATGGGAGACTCTCCGACTCTAATGTTAAATGCGCCTGTGCCTGCTGCTAGGAAGGTTTTAGATAAAGCTGGCTTAACACTTGAAGACATAGATCTTTTTGAAGTGAATGAAGCTTTTTCTGTTGTTACTGAAAAATTCATTAGAGATTTAGATGTTGATAGAGAGAAAATTAATGTTAATGGTGGAGCAATGGCTCTTGGGCATCCTATTGGTGCTACAGGTTCAATTCTGGTTAATACAATTGTTGATGAACTTGAAAGAAGAGATGCACAGTTTGGTTTAGTCACAATGTGTGCTGCAGGCGGAATGGCACCAGCAATAATTATTGAAAGAATGTAATTACTTATACATTAAATATTTATGTCTGAAACTTTAGATCAAAAGCCTACGATTGGACCAAAAGAACAAATAGGCCTTATAGGTTTATTATTATCTGCATTTAGTGCGCCATTCACAATGGCATTTCTTATCGGAGCTGTTGCTGATGAATTTGTAAATTCCACAAGAGGAGAAATTGGAACAATAGCAACTTTAGAATTATTTTCTATTTCAATTGTTTCTATTTTAATTTCTCGTAATACTCATCGAATAAATCGGCGTTTAGTTTTTATATTGGCTGCGATTATTGTTGCATTAGGTCATTCACTCACGATTTATGCTCCAGATTTAAATACAGTTTTCATAGCAAGGATTATTTCTGGAATAGGTTCTGGAGCGATAGTTGCAACTATTATGGCAACCATAGCTAAAGCTCAAAATGCTCAAATGACATTTGCTCTTCTGAATTCAGGTGTAGGTGCGGCTGGGGTACTATTAAGCTTGGTTATTCCAAGAATAATTTCAATTTATGGAATGGATGGAGCTTACTTTATTCATTTGATTTTTTCTTTGCTTGCATTTTTATTTATTTTATTCATTTCTTTCGAAAAGGATTCAGCTGAAGAAAAGACTACGCTCAAACCCTATAAAGGAAAACTTGGGTGGGTAGCTATGTTCGGAGTGGCGTTTGCATTTTTCGCTCATGGAGGATTACTAACTTTTTCTGAGAGAATTGGTGCAGGTTTAGATATATCAGTAATCACTATGGGTAATGTTTTCGCTTTAGGTGGCTTACTAACTATAATTGGCCCTTTGATAGCAGGATTTATCGGTAGTAGGTTTGGGAGCATGAAACCAAGTATTTTTTTCCTTGCGTTAATGGTAATAGGGTCATTTTTTGTTGCTAACGCATGGAGTCCTCTTATTTTTTATATTTTTCTACCAATATTTGGATTATTGCCAATTATGTGGACCCCATTTTTTCTTGGTGGAATGGCAAATTTAGACTCAACAGGAAGATTAGCCGCAGCGCATCCAGCTTTTGTTACCATGGGTGGAGCTATTGGCCCTATGGTAATGGGTTATATTTCAGATTTTGGAGGTTTCTCTCTCGTTGGATGGGTTGCGATGGTAATTATTGTAATCAGTATACCAATGGTGATATCTGGAACAAAAGAAGCTGATCAAAAATTATAAATTTTATAGATAATTGTAAAAACTCGGATATGATAATCTTGTTAGGAGGAAACAAATGCCAAGAATCAAGAAACTTAAATTAGATGAATGGGATAATGACCTAAGGGAAATGACAGCCGCAGATAGTGGCACAGCATTAGAACAAGGTATTATGAGAATGTTTGCACATACTCCAGAAATTTCAAAAGGTTTAGTTGCATTTGGCGGAGCCATAAAATCACATAGATCATTACCTGATAGATTGGTTGAGCTAGTTAGATTAAGAGTAGCTTTTCATAACCAATGCAGAAGTTGTATGGCTATCCGATATCAGGATGGTGTTGATGCTGGTATTGATGAAGATCTAGTGTGTTCATTAGAAAAGCCACAGGAAGCTGAGGATTTAAGCGATGCTGAGAAAGCGGCAATAGAATATGGAGAACTCTTTGCAACTAATCATTTAGCTATTGATGACTCTGTTTACGAAAATTTACGAAAATATTTTTCTGAAGCAGAAGTAGTAGAGTTATCTATTACTGTCGCTTGGTTTGTTGGTTTTGGTCGTCTTGCGGCAACTTATCATATGGTTGAAGAATTACCTGAAGCCTTCCAAAATGAAAATTCTGAGAAATTAACACCTTGGAATGAGGATTCAATTATTGTCCGTTAGGGTTGTATTATAATTTTTATTTGACCACACCCCTCTTACAGACATCACTATCCAAAATAAACATGCCATACTCAATATGTGAAGGCCTGCAGCATATTGGGCAATGAAAGCACATATATTTCCAACAATCATGATGTTAAACCCTATGAATCTAAACCTCATTGACGGCGATGATAATAGTGGTGCTGGCAATAATGTTCCTGTTAATAAAGCTAAAATCTCTAACCAGTTCGGTATATCCATTTTCTTTTCCTTAATTAAATCTTGAGTACAAATAATTAATAGTTTTTAATAAAGAATAAACTTAATGAGGGGAAAATGGCAAAAGTAAAAAGTGTGAATGATTTATTAGCTGAGCAAGCCGTTAGAAAAGCTGCAACATGTTATTCTAGGGGTGTTGATAGATCAGATTTGGAATTGTTAAAGTCTGCTTTTCATGATGATGCCGAAGTCAGATATGGAAGTTATGACGGTCACTACGAAGAATTTTGTAAAACTGTTGTAGATGGTCAAGCTGGTATGGATTATACAACTCATACAGTAGTTAATGAATATTATGATATAGACTCTGAGAATAACAAAGGAAAAGGTGAAATCTATGTCCTTGCTTTTTTATCGATGGCAGGCTCAGAGTACTTAGTAGCAGGTCGTTACATTGATCATTACGAGTGTAGAGACGGTGACTGGCGAATAACTCTCAGACAATATATTTATGATTGGAGTAGAACTGGTGACTTTAGTGGTTCAGATCCAAATAAATTATTTGAAAGCTTAACTTACAGAGGTAAACACACTATGGATGATTTATCTTATGAGGTTTTAGAAGAGTAAATTTAGAATTAACGAGTTGTCCAACCGCCATCAACAACATACTCACTTCCTGTAACATATGATGACTCATCTGAGGCTAGATACAGAGCACAATTAGCAATATCTTCTGCAGTACCCATTGATTTTAAAGGAATTGTTTCAATAATTGCTTCAAAATCTCTTCCACGCTCTGCAATTTTTTTTGGATCATTCATATTTGTGGCCATAAAACCAGGATGAATAGAATTACATCTTATTTTGTTGGGCCCATATTCAATAGCGATTGATTTGGTTAGTAATCTAACTCCTCCTTTACTCGCATTATAAGCTGCACATCCTTGAAGACCTACTAAACCGGCTATTGATGAAAGATTGATTATTGAGCCCGAGTTATTTTTTTTCATCTCAGGTATAACAGCCTTGCAACCAAGAAAAACAGATTTCAAATTCACATTGATTTGTTGATCCCATTGATCTTCAGAAAATTCTTCGAAAGGACCTATTAATGCAATTCCAGCATTATTGACCAATATATCAATTTTACTAAATTCTGATATCGAAGCATCTACAACATTTTTCCAATCTTCTACTGAAACAACATCCTGCTTTATAAAAATGGCTTCACCACCTTTTTCTTTAATCTCAGAAACTGTTTTTTCTCCACCTTCAACATCAATATCTGTCACAACAATTTTTGCACCTTCTTCTGCAAACTTATGGATTGTTGAATGTCCAAGACCTGGATTTGATGCACCACCAGTAACGATTGCTACTTTATTATTTAATCGCTTCATAATTTTTCCTTATATTAAAGACCTGTATTCATTAAAAAATTTTCTGATTTCGTCAATTATAATTTCTGGTTGTTCCATTGGTGCAAAGTGACCGCCATTTTCGAACATATTCCAATGCTTTAAATTATTTGCTTTTTCCATGAGTTTCTTTGGTCTAAAAATAATATCCCCTTCAAATATACTAAAACCAGTTGCACTTTCTACCATAGGAGACCTATCATGAGAGGGCTTCCATAAATTGTGAGCAGCTTCGTAATAATATCGTGCAGATGTTCCGAAAGTTTCAGATAACCAATAAATCATTGTTGTATTAATTAGATCATCTTTAGTAAATTTACTTTCTATATCACCATTACAATCACTCCAATCTCTTCTTTTTTCAATAAGCCACGCACATAGTCCAATAGGTGAATCATTTATTGCATATGATAAAGTTTGCGGTTTTGTCGCTTGTATTTGAAAATAACCATGACCTTCTTCCCAAAATTTTAAATTTTGATGATAGAAATTTTTTTCATTTTCAGCAAAATCTTCTTCATTTGGAGGCGGGCTATCAAAGAAATCTAAATTTATTATTGTATGTGTATGCACTGCAGGAACTATTTTAGAATATTTATGTCCAAGTTGTAGCGTTACTAAGCCGCCCCAATCTCCACCATGTGCAAAAAATTTATCATATCCCAATATATCTTGCATCAGTGATACCCATAAATCCGCTGTATTAGAAAAATTGATACCTGTTTCTTTTAATGGTGTAGAAAAACCAAAACCTGGAAGTGATGGCACTACAACATCAAAAGAGTCTTCTTTTTTACCACCATATTCTTCTGGGTTGGTAAGAGGTCTAATTATTTTTTTATAGTCCCAAAAGGTCCAAGGCCAACCATGAGTAAGAATAATTG
>JBJLFK010000012.1:0-13094 GCA_045565415.1 Alphaproteobacteria bacterium
GGGCCTCTAACCCAAGCCTTGGTAGATCAATGTCTATTGCATTTGCAAGAGAAGGTGCAAAAGTAATTCTTACTGATATTGATACCGAAGGCGGAAAAAAAGTTGAAGACGAAATTTTAAGCTCTAATGGAGAAGCTTTTTTTTATTGAACATGATGTTACCTCTACTGAAGGTTGGTCAGAAGTTAAAAATAAGACTTTAGAAAAACATAACAAAATTGATATTCTTGTTAATAATGCTGGGATAGCAATTATAAAACCTCTTGAAGAAACATTAGAAGAAGAATGGGATAAAACAATAGATGTTAATTTAAAGTCTATATTTTTGGGATGTAAAACCTTTCTGCCTAGTATGCGTGAGCAAAAAAGCGGTTCTATAATTAATATTTCCTCCATAGCTGGACTAGTGGGTCTTGCCAATTGTTCAGCTTACAATGCAAGTAAAGGCGGGGTTCGTTTATTAACTAAAAATATTGCCGTTGAGTATGGGGAATTCAATGTTCGATGTAATTCAATACACCCTGGATTTATGGCAACCAATATGAATGACCCAAAGGTTGTTGCAGCAAGAGGTAGAGATATTAATGCATTAACAGATGCTATTCCTCTAAAAAGAATGGGTACAGCAGAAGATATAGCTAATTGTGCTTTATTTTTAGCTTCGGACGAATCTGTTTATGTTACGGGAAGTGAGTATACTGTTGACGCAGGTTTAACTGCTAAATAGATATTAATCTAAAACATCATAAGATATATCATCCATAGTGTGCTTTCCTCTGTAAGTTAAAGCTGCAAATAATCCATTAGGATCGTTATTGGCATCATCACCTGTTCTACTCCAATCAAAGATATATTGTCTTGATGATATTCTCCAATCGCCATCACGGCATTCATAATTATCGATATATCTTCCAGCAACTAAATACTCAGAACCACCTGCTGCCATAAAAGCTAATACATATATTTCACCTTTTCCCTTGTTACTAGATGCATCAATATCGTAATACTCATTAACAACGGTATGTGTTGTATAATCCATATCAGCCTGACCATCGACAACGATTTTACAAAACTCCGCATAGTGCCCATCATAGCTTCCATATTTTACTTCAGCATCTTCATGAAAAGCAGATTTTAATAAATCTAAATCTGATCTATCAACCCCTCTTGAATAACAAGTAGCAGCTTTTCTGACTGCTTGTTCAGCTAAAAGATCCTCAATATTTTTTACTTTAACCATTCTTTCCTCCCATTAATCTTAAAATTGTATTATTCAAAATCAGATATTACAACTTCAATATCTTAAATTACTATTGAATCGATACTAAATTAAATTATATAAAGATCAGAAATTAAACCATTCTGAGAGCTTGATGCATCTAAAATATTATTAACACCAAAAATTTCAGCAAATTCGGTAAAGGTTAAATCTGTTCCTTTATTAGCATTCGTAATATTTCCTCCAATATTGTAGGTAAAATTATTTGCACCGCTTATTGTAATTTCACGACCGTCTTCTAGAGTTAGCCTTGCTGCATTTTTTGTAAACAAAGTCTTATCAATATAAGTATTTGTTGGTATTTGTACTATATTAAATCCTTCAGTATCAACAATTGAAATTTTACTACTCTTAGGCAAAAGATTAGAGATAAAATAAACATCGTCACCACCAAGGCCTCTGTAAGTTGAGGCCTGTCCCTCTAATATAATAATATTGTTACCTGTATTAAAATTAAGTGTTCCAGATATTGTATTTTCTGTATGAGATATCAAAATATTTTCTGAAAGATTAATTGTTTCAGATAGTATTCCCTCAGTTTTCTTTGTCCAGCCAATATCTTGAATTACCGCCCAGTCAAGATCAGTCGGCTCTCTCCAGCTATAATCATAATACCCAACACTATTCATTATAGTTGCTAATTCCCCTTTAGCTCCATCAACCATGTAAGTGAAAGAGACGGTATCAATATTAGCAGCTCCTAAGCGCGGATCTTCATCTTCAGGGTCATAAGTGTAAATAAGACCATCTTCTCTATCAAAGTATGATGCTTCATAAAGCTTTATAGTGTTATTAATAAATTGAAAACGTTGATAAACTTCTTCAGATCCATAAGAGTAAATTGTTTCATCACCTTTCAATGTTACATATTTAAAATTAAACGATCCTTTATCTGCGTCTAAAAAAGTAAGATCTAAAAGGTTTTTCGAACTACTGCTTCCTTCATAAACATTAATGCTAGAATTTGATAAGGATTGAGAGAGAATTATTGGCTCTGTATTACCTAACCCAACTTGGAGAATATCTTTAAATTCAATTGTATGCTCATAATCTTTTGGTGGACCTAAATTAAAATGATCACCGCCGGTATCAGTATTATTATAATCATCAAGTAGTATTCCATCTTCTAGTATAGCTTTTACCCTATCTGATGAGTAATAGATATTTCCTTCTGAGTCAGCGGGCAAAATATTTTTTGAGAATGCATTTGAGGTATCAGATCCACCATATGCAATTCCCATGGCGTGAAAAATTTCATGATAAACGATTGATATAAAATCCATATAATCAGTGTATTGATCAGTAGATCCATCATTTTCTGGCTTGTTAGAAAAAGAATTTGGATTTGGGTTTGGGTCAAACCATAGATTAGAGTTATAAACCGTTAATTGCCCAATTTCAGGATCATAACTGTCTTGCAGAGAAATATTCATACCCAAATCGATTGTTATACCATTTAAATCTTCTCCAGTTTCTTGTTCATGCGTTGCTGAATGAACTCTTTCTCCAGATGAATTTGTTGCCATATTAAATGCAATAGCACTAACAGTTCCTTTAGGTTTATTGGAATCTGTATTTACATTAATTCCAAAATCCATTGTGCCTTTCCAAGACATTTTAGTCGCTAAATCTCTAATAACATACTCAGTGTTATCTAGGATAAGAGTCTTTGTTTCTTCATTTAATTTACTTATTTCTTTTCCATAGATGTCGATAGTATATTTATTCTTAGCAAATGAACCGGATCGGTCGATATCGTCTATAATTTCTTCAATTATAACAGCATGTTCCTTTTCAACTCCATTAGATTTATATTTGAAAGTAACAGATGTTATATAAGAAGAAGTTTCAAAAGGATCTTTATCTTCTGGATCATAAATGTAGCTTAGATCCCTTCCTACAAATGCTGAATTTTCTTGGAGCTTAATTGAATCCTTATCTGCAGAAAATCTTTTGTATTGCTCTTCATTTCCATAACTATAAGTTGTTCCGTCTTGAACAATAGTAGTAAATTCAATTGTGCCTTCATCAATATTAAGAAATGTCAAATCAAGAAGTGTCTGACCATATTGATGTTCATGCAGTTTAAGGACACTTTGAGAAGAGTTTTGCGAAATTATTTCTGGTTCTTTATATATGGTTTCTATTGTCTGATTTGAATTATCATATGTTTGCTTGTTTAATGTATTGGATTTTGACTCAGTATTTGATGAAATATCACCTTCTATTGAATCAGCAACAGATGAGTCTGTACTAAACCATTCCGTAACTTTTGATGCACTAGGTTTTTGTACTAATTTACTAAATGACTCTACATAAAGTTTATGAGCAAGAGGTAATTGTTCTTCTACTTCTTGCGAGGTTAATAAAGACCATTCCTCATTAGAGCCACCTTCCCAAGATCCATTTACTGATAGCCCCATAACTTCAAAATAATCCCATTCTGCTGAAACAAACCAATACACAAACTCTTGGACAATGATTTTATTATACCCTTCTGGATCACTCTTTAAGCTTGAATAGCTAGAAACATTATAAATACCCTTATCTATAGCTTCTTGCATGGCTAAATAAACATCAGAAGAAGTATCATCCCAATCCCACTTTTCTGGAAAAGTATATTTTAAGCTTAATGAAGAAATGGTATGGAGAAGATGCTCAACAACCTCTCCTATTTGCGATGCGGTGGATGAATTAGGTTTTTCCCATATATAATCTTGAGCAAATTCCCAATCACCACTTAACGGTGCGCTTGCTGGTTCTCCGTCTTCAGGTGGTCCTATATATCCAATTCTCTGAAAGTGTTTATAATCACTCATACTTTGTAGGATTAATTGCTGGGAAGCTAAATCAATTGTATCACTACTTTGTGGGAACATTGCTTCAAAAGTATTTGCAACATCTAGTACAAATTCATCTTTAACTTTATCTAAGACAAACATTCGCAAACCATTTACATCGATATAACGATTGAAAGGAGCAAATTGTTCGTCAGTAATAATTGATCCTTTGCTATAGATGTCGCTTGTCATATTAATTAAATATTACTGTCTTTAATCCATTAAGAAGAATTCTTCTTTCAGCATATAATCTTACAGCTCTTAATAAAACAGCAGATTCAATATCATATCCACTCTCTTGCATACTTTCAGGGGATGCACCGTGATCTACCCTCAGAATATCCTGCTCGATAATAGGGCCTTCATCTAAATCATCAGTAACATAATGCGCTGTAGCGCCAATTATTTTGACACCTCTTTCATGTGCTTGGTGATATGGTTTTGCACCTTTAAATCCAGGTAAAAAGGAATGATGAATATTAATGCACTGACCATCCAATTCATTTAGGAAGTCTGAAGATAAGATTTGCATATAACGCGCCAAAACTAATAGTTCTGAACCACTATTTTGATATATTTCTTTAAATGACTGCTCTTGTTCTGATTTAGTATCTGGTGAAATTGGTAAATAATGAAAGGGAATATTGTTCCATTCAACAATATCTTTAGAAGTTTCATGATTAGATATTACACCTTTAATATCTATAGGAAGAGATCCAATTTTCCATCTATGAAGAAGATCATTTAAGCAATGACCAACCTTGCTCACTGCAATAATTGCTTTACATGGCTGTTCAGCATCAAAAAATCTTCCATCAATATTAAATTCTTTTAATTCTATAGAAAATTCCTTTTCCAAATCCTTAATATTAAAGCTTGAGCCATCTTCATTTTCAAAAGCAATCCTACTGAAAAACTTTTTAGTATCATTATCACTGAATGAAGAAACCTCTGTCATAAAAGCATTTCTTTTAAATAAGAACTGAGTTGCAGCAGATAAAACACCTGCCTTATCAGGACATATAAATTGTAATATTATTTTTTTAGCTTCCATAATTAAATTCCCAAAGCTCTTCCTACAAACCAGTATACACCAAGAGCTATCAACAACATCCCTGTTAAATCATAAACAAAGCCCTTATAACGAGAAAGATAAGTTTTTCCTAGTAAAAATAGAATAGTGAGCGCTATTAAAACTACTAATATTTGTCCCAATTCGACCCCTAAGTTAAAACCTAATAAACCAACTACCAAGCCATCTTTTGGTAATCCTAATTCAGAGAGAACACCAGCAAAACCAAACCCATGAATTAACCCAAAGATTATTGTTATTAAAGGATTTAATCTTTCTGCTTGCTCTCTATCCTCAAGAAGAATGTTATAAAAGAAAGTAAATATAATTAAACCTATCCATGTCATTATATTTATTGTTCCACCTATGAAAAGAGATACGCCAGCTAAAATAATAATGAGTAAAGTCAAAATGGATGCGAAAGAATATCGATTTTTTTCTTCAATTGTTAAAGCTTCGTAAGCAACTAATAAAATTGTAAACCCAATTAAAGCTTCAACAGCTTCTCCTGATGGTTGAACATAACCTAAACTTGCCAAAGCAAGTGTAATTGAATGCCCTAAAGTAAAACCAGTAATGGAAAGTAACATTTTTCTGAATTGAAAAGTTATTAAAAGAATAGCCAACAAAAAAGCTAAATGATCATATCCCTCTAAAATATGATCAAAACCTAGATAAATATAATCAATAAATATTTCAAATTTACTTTGATCACTTTTTCCTGTTGAAAGAGAAAAGGTAGCCTCTTGTCTTGAGCTTGTAAAAATACTCTCTTGCCAATCAGAGTCGTTGATTTTAATTCTAGCGAAATGGACATGACCAATAGATACAGGAAAAAAAGAACTATTCTTAATTAAGATTTCATCACCATTATTTTCACATATAAAGTTTATCTGTGCCCGGACATAATCATTATCGTCATAAGATGATTGAATTTCAGAACTCTTACCGCACTCATCATTTGAATTATAAATTTTTAAATGCTTTTCTAAATGCCGAGCTAATAATTCATCTAAGCTAGACATAGGTCCCTCTACGGCAGGCAATAAAGTGACTTGTCTAGCAGGAACAGTGAAGGAAACCTCAACATTTTTATCATTTATCTCCCATTTGGAAAAAGATCGACTCAGTTGATGTGCGTTTATTGGAAAAGATATCAGAAATAAAACGAAAAAAGCTAAGAGAGTATGTGTAAATTTATTGTACATATATAATTTCCGATTTCTTTCTTAGCCATTCTATATAATTTTTCAAAGAAAGCTCATCATTCCTCCTCTTATACTCAATAAGAACTTCTTTTTTGACAGACTCAAAACTTTTCTCTACGCCTCGGATAGTTGAGAGCATATATAAAAAGACATACCCATTTTCTGTTTCTATTTCTGAAGTAATCTGACCTGGAGTCATATTTAAAATAATTTCTACGAGGTCAGGCTCTACATAATCTCTTAATTTTTTTATGGGCAATAGCATATTAGGTATCTCAGGAAGAATATAATCTCCATATTCTGCTTCTACAAAATCAAAATCTTCTCCATCTATAAGAAGTTGCCTAATGGAATCTAAATTTTTTTCATCTTCTGACTGAGATCTGTATTCTAAAAATAATTTTTTAATATGAACTTCAGAATGGCCTGAAAAGAAATCTTTATTATTTTCATAAAATTCTATCAAGAGATTTTCAGGGACTGAAAATAATTGCCCTTCAACAACTATTTTATCTATCATGGAATTAACGATTGATTTTCTTACCATTCCTTCTGTCTGAGGTAAGTCAATCTCTAACCCTCTTTGTAAAAGTAACTGTTCATCAATAAGGCGCTCAAGAACAGTTTTTTTGTCTTCTTCATTAACCTCATTCCTTTTATTCATGGATAAGGCTTGTAAAGCTAAGTCTAAATCTGTTTGATAAATTGGATGACCATTAACAGAAGCTATTGCATTGGGTTCCTCAGATTTCTGGTTAGGAACGATTACTCCATAAAGGACAAAAAATAATCCAACTAAAATACCAAAAGAAAGAATTAATTTATTGTTCATTCTGGGCTTTAGAAATAAAGATTGGTGAAGACCAAGCTCTATGTTCAACTTTTGTTAGGCATTGATCTTCTTCATCAATTCTATAATCGCCATAACATAGATTTACTTCTAAGCAGTTACCTTGATCATCATAAGTGCACCTGAGGGCATCACCATTGATTGTTTCAGTAGGTTCTTGAATTGCGCGAGCATAATAGACAGCAGGTCGATCATCATTGATAAAATCTTTATCCTCAAACTTAACCTCACACCCATTTATATTATTTTCACATGGAAGAGATAACCAAGGATCAATAATTAAATCACTTACATTTTCAGATGCATTTATTTGAGGGGTTATTTTAATAATTTCTATTCTAGTTACCTTATGTCTTTCTGATGAAGGATTATAGCACTCACCCGCACATAATTTTTCTATTCTATCACCTGACATTCCGCCAATTGTAAATTCAGGGCATCCAGGTAATTGTTTAAAAGATCCAACAGCCTTTACTACAAAAACAGGGTTTTCCGAGGTAACGATTTCTGAGCCCATTGGCATAGATGTATTTGAAGATACCTCATCAAACCATAGAAGCATTCTGGGTCCAGAAGTTGCATAAATTTCCTTTCTATTTAAAGCATCCCAAATTCCATCACGAGTCCTGGACTCACTATGAACAGCTGCTAAACCACCTTGTGTCCAAAAGCTTTGTTGTCTCTCCAACTCCGTTAACTGGAAAGAAAGTCCACTACTAAGAACCTCCTCTCGAGTTATCTCTAATACTGATGCTGGTTTCTCTTTGCTTATAGGAAATGTTCTTTCTTTCCAAAATTTATTTTTTATACGCACCATTTCTGTAGTTTTTAATTTATCTACAGGTTTATATCCTGTGCCAGGTCTTGACCTATGATTATCGGAAGCCGCTATAAAGCCCCATTTAAAATTTAGAGGTTTATCGGATGAAAAATCAGTAATTGCTAAACCATATTGCACTGAAGTAAGTGGATTATGATTAAAAGCAGGAAGAAAACAGTCTTTACATTGACCAGAATCTAACCAATCATCTGGTGTTTCGCCAGTAACTAAAGTATGTCCACCTAAACCTAGATTAGCAGTAAATTCCCTTGTCTTTTCTGCTCTTCTCTCACACTCATCTTTGCTTAAACCTTCTTGCAAGCATCTGTTTTCAATTATTTGACCGGCTCTCCAGCAAGAGGGTAAAAATTCAGGTGTTGGCTTTGAACAAACTGGATTATTTAGATCGCCAATAATTTGTTGATATGATCTAAATTCTTCTGCATTACCATGACCAGACATCACTTCAATTATTTTCATTTTTTCAGGTCTCATATCTGGCTTTAACTGCTTGTCCCATGAGCTAGAAGGTGGAGTGTAAAAACCCCATGTAGATCCATGAGGTATAATTAGTGGATCTAAATTTTGTTC
This sequence comes from Alphaproteobacteria bacterium, assembly GCA_045565415.1. Taxonomy (GTDB): domain Bacteria; phylum Pseudomonadota; class Alphaproteobacteria; order MED-G09; family MED-G09; genus AG-430-B22. The sequence continues at coordinate 8,660 of JBJLFK010000012.1, forward strand.
CTCAAGTCTTCTTACTAAATCACCTGGTGTATCAGCAAATTCATAACAGTCACTAGAAAGATCTGCCGATGATTTATTTTTTGGGCAAGTTGGTATATCTCTAACTTCATTGATGAAGTAATTAAAATCAGAGTAATCTTGAAAATTTAAAATATCTAAAATACCAACAATTGGAGGCATTAAGCCGCCAGTATTATTTCTCAGAGCATTAGTAGCAGTTCCGCCTGCTCCAATTGGTCGTTTTGATAATTTACTCTCTTCAAGATCTTTAAAGATAACATTTTTATGCCCATAATGCTCTTCAGGCGTTGGTCCTACCTGAGTCCACTCAAATCCAACAAAAGGAATAACATCGTTTGTTTCCTTACCGTTTTTAAAGGAACATTGTCTGATAGAATCTTTTGTTTCTTGCCATTTTCTAGGGGTAGAAGCTTCTGCATGATCGGTAATTGCCCAAAAATCTATTGATGAACAATAACGAGCGTAATCACAGGCATCCGCCATAGGGTGAACGCCTTCACCACCAAGAATTGGTAATGACCACCAAAATGCATCTGTTGAAAATGTTGTGTGTACATGAAAATCACCAAAAAGAATTTGTTTATTGTTGTAAGAATTTAATTTTTTCGCGGCAGTAATTTGGGTCTTTGATCTTTCAGATATAATCTCTTGAGGCAATGGTAAACTTTGCGTGTTTTCAACATGACGAGCTTTTCCAAACCATCCCATATAAATTGAAACTAAAAAAAACAGAATAAAAACTATAATTAGAAAAATTACTTTTTTCATTTTTTCTCCTAATTAATTATTTAAAAAACCTTGAGAAACCGCAGCCTCTTTTCTGACAATTTCAGGGCCGCCAAGAATCTGTCTTGTTAAACCTATTCTTTTAAACCAATAATGAAGACCCAATAAATCTGTAAATCCCATACCACCATGAACTTGTGTTGCTGTCCTTGCAATATCATGTGCGACTTCGGATAAATGTGCTTTCGCATGGCAAGCTGTTAAATGAGCTTCCTCTGGAATATCATTTTGTGCATAAGACGCATACCAAACTAGTGATTTACATGGCTCAAGATCTGCGGCCATTTCTGCGCACATGTGTTTTACAGCCTGAAAAGATCCAATAATTCTATTGAACTGTTTTCTTTCGAGAGAGTATTCAATAGCCTTATCCAACATGTTTTGAGAAGCGCCAAGCAAATCTGCAGATAAAACAACTCTTCCAGAATCGATAATTTTTTTAATCAGTTCTTTGCCACCATTAATTTTATGCGCTGTACAAGAATGGAAAACAATTTCAGACATAACTCTTGTTGTATCTATTGTTGGAAGATTTGATATTTCTATTTTTTCATTAGCTGTTTCAATCAGATAGAGCTCGCCTTCAACAGCTGTGATGATAATGTCAGGATTTATTTCAGCATCAATTGCAAATATGCTTATGCCTGAAATCTTACCATCATCAACACTTAATCCATTATCCTCACGTTTACTTATAAACTCATTAATAGCTATACCTGAAGTAGAGCTTCCCTCTGCTATTTTTGGAAGCCATTTCTCTGCTAGTTCTTTATTATCATCATTACTTAAACACACTGGTGTCATTACAGAATTACCAACCCAAATTGCTGGCGCGGCAAATTTTCCAATTTGCTCTGAAATTAAAGAGGCCTCAAGAATACCTAAACCAGATCCACCTAAGTCTTCAGGCACTAACAATCCATTAAGACCCATACCTATAAACTCATTATTAATTTTATCACTAAATGTTTTCTCACCTGATGCTTGTGATCTCAATTCATCAACACTGCAGTTTGATGCAAGCATTTTAGAAACACTATCAACTAATAATTCTTGCTCTTCTGAAAGTGCAAATTCCATTATTTTTTTCCTTCTTGCATAGGTTTTGGCTCCCTAGGCATACCTAACCCTATTTCGCTGATAATATTTTTTTGAATCTGTGCAGTGCCTCCACCAATAATAAGACCTAAGTCAAACATATAACGCCACTGCCACCTACCTGAATCATGGTCATGGTTACTTTTTCCATATATTGTTCCTAACTCACCAAGAAGGTCGATAGCAAATCCAGCTAAATCATGATTAAGCTGGCATCCATTTAATTTCACTATTAGTTTTGCCATTTTGGCATCCAAACCTTTATGTGATGCAGTAAGAGATCTTAGACTATTAAAGGACATACTCATAACCCTGGCCTGTAAACGCATTAAGCGATCTAAATGCACAGGATTATTAATTAATTTATCACCATTTATTGTTTCGCTTTGCATAAGATCAATTATTTCTTTTAATCTTGTTGATGCTTGATTTGGATCACCTAACATACCTCTTTCATGTGTTAAAGTTGCATTGGCAACAAACCAACCTTCACCTCTTTTTCCTACGATATTAGATTTTGGAACTCTCACATCTGTAAAAAAAACTTCATTGAATTCTGCATGCCCAGTCATTGTCATTAGCGGCCTAACATCTATGCCAGGGGTTTTCATATCTATTAAAATATATGAAATACCTTTGTGTTTAGGTGCATCAGGTTCTGTTCGAACTAAACAAAACATCATGTCTGAAAATTGCGCGCTAGATGTCCAAATTTTTTGTCCATTTATGATAAAATCATCACCATCATCAACAGCTTTAGTTTGAAGAGATGCTAGATCAGAACCAGATCCGGGTTCTGAGTAACCTTGACACCAAATAACTTCACCTTTGATTGTTTTTTCTATCCAAGACTGTTTTTGATCTTCTGTTCCAAGCTCTAATAATGTGGGCACAAACATTGAAATACCTTGATTAGCCATTCCAAGAGGGATTTGCGCATTAGTAAACTCTTCGGCAATTATTCTTGATTTAAGCACATCTGGCTCTGCTCCATAACCACCATAATCTTTTGGGATTGTACGAGCTGCATAACCATTTTTAATAAGCTTATCCTGCCACTCTGATTCTTTTGTACTTGGTCTAGCAGGATTTCTCGCTTTTCCAGCCATATCTATATTATCTTTTAAAAATGATTTAACTTCTTTTCTAAATTCTATGTATTCTGGGCTTGGCTTGAGATCCATTAATTTCTCCAAATATTTAGTTAATCAAATTTCCATGATCATATTGTATTTTTGACTCTTATTACTATATATATAATGTTCCAAAAAAAAAGGATTTGGTAGTGAAAAATTATTTACATAAATTAGTTTTCGTTTTTATAACATTTTTTTTAATATTCAGCTCAACGGAGGGTAGCGCGATGGAAGATAACGCTTTTTCATTTAATTTTGAGTCAATAGAAGGTAATCCAATGCCTCTTAGTGAGTATCAAGGTAAGGCCCTACTAGTTGTCAACACCGCTTCTCAATGTGGTTTTACACCACAATATGAAGGCCTCCAAAGTGTATGGGAAGAGTATAAGGATAAAGGCTTAATGGTTATTGGTATACCTTCAAACAATTTTGGTTCACAAGAACCAGGTCAAGAAGGTGAAGTTAAAGAATTTTGTGAAACTACATTTGGAATAAATTTTCCTATGACAACAAAAGAGGATGTTAAAGGTGAAAACGCTCATCCTTTTTATAAATGGCTTCAATCTGAATACGGCAAAACTCCGAAATGGAATTTCCATAAATATTTAATTACACCTGATGGGACGCTTGCTAATTCTTTTTTATCATTAACTAAACCTCAATCAAATAAAGTTAAAAAAGCCATAGAAAATGTTTTACCAAAAAACAGTTAGATTTTTTTTAATATTTTCTTTTTTTAGCCTTCTGTTTTTTTCAAGCAATCTTAATGCTGAAATCTCTGTAGAGAATGAATGGGCGCGTGTAACTCCGAGTGGAACTGGCTCTGTTTATATGAAGATTAAGAATAATGGCAATAGTGATGATAAGCTATTATCAGCCTCTTCAGATAAAGCTGGTATGGTTATGATACATAGATCAATAAGAGAAGGTGATATCTCTAAAATGATTCATATTCATGATGGCATTACTATTCCTGGTAATAGTTCAGTTAGCCTTAAGCCAGGTGATTATCATTTAATGTTAATGAATTTAGATAAAAATTTGTCACTTGGTGATAAAATTTCCATTGTTCTTAATTTTGAAAAAAATAACTCCTTAGAAATTATTCCTGTCGCAAAGTTGAGACCTCCAAAAATGCACACACACAAATAAAAAGGCTACACACCATAATGATGCATAGCCTTAATTTATTATTGAATTTTGATTTAAGCGGCAGTAAAGCCAAGAATAGCTTTAATTTCTAAAAACTCTTCGAAACCAAAGTCACCCCATTCTCTACCATTACCGGATTGTTTAAAACCTCCAAATGGTGCAGAAAAATCAGGTCCAGATCCGTTTACATGAACATTACCAGATCTAATTCTTTTAGCTACACCTTGTGCTCTTTCTTGACT
>JBJLFK010000013.1:0-13049 GCA_045565415.1 Alphaproteobacteria bacterium
GTTCCTCCTGCCCCTGCATAAACCGACCCAGTACTTCCAGCCATCGCATTTCCTACAGTATAAAGACCATCAATAATATTTCCCGATGCAGAAAACACTCTTCCAAATTCATCTGTTTTCATCCCACCATTAGTTCCCAACGCACCAATATCTATTTTCACTGCATAAAATGGAGCCTTTTCAACTGCACCAAGAGTTGTATAAACTCCTGATTGAGATCTATCGCCATAAAATGAATCGTACTCACTCTTTCCTCTTCCAAAATCAAGATCATTTCCAGTTTCAACATATTCATTGAAGGTATCTAATGTTAAATTTAATGAATCTTGATCAATTTCTAATTTTTCAGCCAAATTATCAATACTATCAGCTTTGACAAACCAATCAGGATCTTCTGTTCCTGGAAAAATATTCACAAAAGGGTATTTTTCTCTAAAATTTGAGTCAAAAATTATCCATGAAGGAAGATTGGGGTAGCCATATTCATTAGGGTCAAAAAAATGAAAAGCACCTGCCATTGCAGAATAATTATTTGCCTCATTACAGAATCTTTTTCCAGATTTATTAACCATCAATGTATGAGGTAAAGTTCTTTCAATTAAAATTGGTGATGATTTTTGATTCCCTTCATCCCAATTATCATTTGGTACAGACAAAACAGGTGACCACCAAGCGCTTGTCATATTTCCAAGTGATGCGCCGACTTCTTGAGCTAATAATAGACCATCACCGTCATTACCAGGAGGTGATGCAGGTGCATTTAAAGGGCCTCTTAAAAAATTATTAACTAACTCTTCGTTCCATTCAAAGCCTCCTGTTGCTATTATTACTCCTCTATTAGCAAAAATTTCTTTTGCTTCGCCATTTTCTTCAATTTCAATACCAATAATCCTATTATTGTCTTTGATTAATTTTTTAGTATGAACATTCATTTCAGGTTCAATGCCTCTATCGAGACATCCTTTTAAGAGGGCACCCACTAGAGCTTGTCCCATTCCTCTTGAGTCCTTTGATATTCTCTCAGTCATTATGTCTTCATCGACAATTCCTGTTCCTCCGCCTAATGGTGTTTCTCCAAGAGTCATAGGAATAGGCATTCCATTGCTTCTTACTTTACTGGCCCAATCCCCTAACTCACAATAATCAAACAATTGATTATCAAGGGCTCTGCCACCGCCTAAAATTGCTCCAGGTCTATCTAGGTAATAATCTGGATATCCGTCCAATACATAAAAACTTGCATCAGTTTTCTCTTCTATAAAATCAATTGCTGCTGAACAATTATCAATAAACGACTCCAAACGATTAGAGTCTATCTCTCCATTTGATAAAGACATAAAATAATCTAATGCCATAGATCTATTATCTTCAATACCCATTTTTTTCATATGGCTGTTCATTGGAGCCCAAATAATACCACCTGAGATACCGGCAGTACCTCCAACCAAATTTTGCTTCTCAAATAAACCAACTGATAAACCATTCTCATGAACCGCTAAAGCAGCAGTCATTCCACTAGCACCAGCTCCAAGAATTATGACATCATAAGTATTTTGCATATTGTTAAAGACCCTAAATAAAGATAGGTATTTTAGCTATATAAAAATCCTTAGCAAATATTAATTGTTGAATTTTTAAAAAGTATCGTGTTTCAATATAAGAATATATGGGGAAATATCATGGATTTAGGAATTAAAGGTAAAAAAGCCATTATTAATGGTGGTAGTGCTGGGATGGGAAAAGGAAGTGCACTTGCATTAGCTAAAGAAGGTGTTGATCTTTTTATATCTGCAAGAGGAGAAAAGCGACTGCTCGAAACATGTGAGGAAATTGATCAAAATACAGATGCAATTGTCAAACCGATTGTAGCTGATCATAGTTCAGATGAAGGAAGAGAAAAGATATTATCTGCTTGTCCAGATCCGGATATATTAGTTGGAACATGCACTCCACCACCTTTTACATATAGTTATGAAGAAGTTTCTACAGAGGAATGGAGGCAGACTCTTGATGTATCACTTCTTAGTCCTGTAGAATTTATGAAAGCGATTATTCCCGGTATGGTTAAGAGAAAATGGGGAAGAATAGTAAATATAGGAACTGGAGCAGCCAAAACACCTGCAGAAGTGAGAATATTATCTGGTCCCCCTAGGGCAGCCCTTGTCAATTACTCTGTAGCGGTATCAAAAAAGGTTGCTAAGCATAATGTTGTTATTAATAACATTCTCCCAGGAATGCACCATACAGCTAGTATTGCAGATAGATATAATAAGTTAGCAGAAGAAAACGGAACAACATATGATGAAGAAATTGAGAAATTTGTTAATAATTGGAAAATACCAGCTAAAAAATTTGGGTCATCTGATGATTTAGGGTCTTTTGTAGCAATGTTTTGCAGTGAACAAGCATCTTATGTAATTGGTCAAAGTTTAGTAATAGATGGTGGAATTGGAAATACAACTTTTTAATAGGATTAGAAATGAGTGAAAAAACATTAATTTTTGATATTCAAGATAATATTGCAACAATTACAATGAATAAACCTGAGAGAAAGAATGCTCTTGATAAGGAGATGATTGATTTGTGGGTTGATGCACTTGATGAATGTAGAGAAAATAAAGATATATCTGCAATTATTTTAACGGGTGCAGGTGATGCTTTTTGTGCAGGCGGTGATAAAGCTAACTTGGGAGCAAACAATAAAATTGACCCTCTTGAGACAAAAAATCATTTTTGGGATCATTTTCAAAGAGTGGCAAAAAAAACAGCTGAAATAGAGAAGCCAATAATTGCAGCAGTAAATGGAATGGCTACAGGTGCGGGTATGGATATGAGTTTACATTGTGATATCAGATTTGCTGCAAAAAGTGCTTTTTTCAGAGCTTCATATGCAGCTTTTGGTCTTGTACCTGGTAATGGTGGAACATATTTTCTTCCAAGAATAGTTGGCGCATCAAAAGCTTTAGAATTATTTTGGTCAACAGATATAGTGAAATCAGATGAGGCTCTAAGAATTGGGTTAGTGAATAAAGTCTTTGCTGATGAAATATTAATGGAAGAAACAGTAAAGTGGGTAAAAAATGTGTTAGATCAAGCGCCAATTCCTGTGAGAGTTATTAAAAGATTAATTTATCAAAATTTAAATATGGATTTATTATCTAGTCTTGATTTAATATCATCACATATGGCTTTTGCAAGAACAAGTGAAGATCATGCTGAAGCAATTAAAGCTAGTGAAGAAAAGAGAAAACCAGTTTTTAAAGGAAAGTAATTTAGGATTTATCAATGAGTGTTACGGATTTAGAATGGTATAAAAGCAATAGTCCATCTTGGAAAAACCCTGATCTTAAGGGATTGGATGTTGACGGTAGCCGATATCATTCAAAAGAATTTATGGATAAAGAATGGAATTATATGTGGCCAAAAGTTTGGTTGCTTATGGGAAGAGAAGATGAAATTCCTAATCCTGGTGATTATCAAATGGAAGAATTTGGTAGAGAAAGTTTCTTAATGATCAGACAAAGTGATAACAAAATCAGATCTTTTTATAATGTCTGTCAACACAGAGGTGCGCGTCTTACATTTAACGATTTAGGAAGCACAGAAACATTTAAATGTCCTTATCACGGATGGCAGTGGCGAATAGATGGTGAATTAATCGAAGCTCAAGATGCCGAAGATTTTCCTGAAGGTAATCCTTGTGGAAAACTAAAATTGGAGGAAGTCAAAACTGAAACATTTGCTGGATTCATTTGGATAAATATGGATAAAAATGCTTCTTCATTAAAAGAATGGCTTGGGCCTGTTTGGGATGATTGGGAAGCTTATGAAATCCATAAATGGAAAAGATATGTTGCTCAAACTGTAAATGTTCCGTGCAATTGGAAAATAATTCTTGATAATTTTAATGAATCTTACCATTTGCCGACTGTACATGCTCCTGAAAGAGCAGTAACAAAAAGAAGAATGCCAAGTGGTGTTGATACTAGTTACCGCAGTACTCAATTTGATTTATCGGATGAAGGTCATAATAGAATGATTATGAGGGCTGGCTATGGCTCTATGCAAGAAGACGGCAAACTAGAGGATCCTCTTTATTCTGTTATGCAAGAATGGGATATGAACCCTGATGATTATGCTGGTAAAGGTCTAGAAACACGCGAAGCTATCCAAAAAGCAAAAAGAGATAATGGACCAGAAAGAGGTTATACACACTACAAGAATCTTAGAGACGAACAACTCACCGATGCTTTTCATTATACACTTTTTCCAAACTTCGCAGTTTCCCTTTGGGCTGACGGATTCCATTTTTTAAGAGCAAAACCTCACCCTACTGACCCTGAGAAATGTGTATTTGATAATTGGTGGTATTCTAGTAATCCAGATAAAGATAGTTCGCCGGTGAGGACAACTATCGGTATATCTAAAAGAGGTGATTATGCAGATAGAGACTTTTTTGAATTAGGTGAAAAGAGTTTAGGTCAAACGATTGATCAGGATACAGCTGTATTTATTCTTCAACAGCATGGACTCCGATCAAGGGGTTTTAATAGAGCCTATTTTGCGGGGCAAGAAAAGCGCATAAGACGATTTCATGAGATGATTGAAAGCTATTTTGAATAGGAGAATAAAATGATTATAATTTCAGCAACTTTAGATTTTGAGACCGAAGACGATAGAGATAAAGCGGTCTTTCTTACAAAAGATATACAAATGGCAACACGTACAGAAGAGGAAGGCTGTATTAGTTATTGTTTTGCTGCAGATCCAGCGGTTCCAAATAGAATTCAAGTTTATGAACTTTGGAAAGATGAAGAGTCATTAGTGGCTCATTTTTCTCATCATACATATCTTGAAATGGTTGAAGCACTTAATTCTGTAGGAATAAGAGAAACTGAAAATCAAATGTATTTAATTGACAAACATAAATCTGTTTATGATGAAGATGGTAATCCAAGAACAGTTCTATTTGCGGATGATTAGTTGAAATGACAATAAATGTAATTGATACCCACGCGCATATTGTTTTAGGCAAAGCTTTTGGAAAAGCAGGAAAATACGGTCCAGATACTGGATTGGATGAAAATGGAATTCCATATTTTCGAATTGGCTCATATAAAATGAAACCTATGCAATACGAGGGGACTATTTTTATGGAAAACAATTTGAGGATAGAAGCAATGGATCAACTGGGAATTGATTTACAGCTATTATCACCGAACCCTTTGACTATGTTTCATAGGATCGAAGGTGATATAGCCAATGAATTTTGTAAAATTCATAATGATGCAATGGTAGAGTCAGTTCAAGAATACCCAGATAGACTTCTTGGATCAGCTACCCTTCCAATGCAAGATGTAGATGCTGCTTGTAAAGAGCTTGAGCGAGCTATTAATGAACTAGGCCTTGTTGCAGTCTCAACTGGTACTGATTATCCCTTTGGCCTTGATGATCCTAGATTAGATGACTTTTATAAAACTGTTGTTGATTTAAATGTCCCATTATTTTTCCATCCTGCCTCTACTGGTGGCGCTGAAGGACCGGATGATTGGAGAATGGGAAGATATGATATGAGTATTATGCTTGGTTACGCTTATGAAGAAACTTTAGCAGTAGCTACACTTATAATTGGGGGTGTTTTGGATCGTCATCCTGATCTAGATATATGTATTTCTCATGGTGGTGGCGCAATGCCTTATTTAATAGAGCGTTTTTCTGAAATGTCTGAATTCCGAGATTGGGCTCCAGAAGGGGTACAAAAGAACGGATTTGTAAATGAACTTAAACGCTTGTGGTTTGATGCACATGTACATGGTGAGAAATCTCAAAAAATGTTATTTGACTTAATTGGTGAGGATAGACTAGTTTATGGCACTAATTTTGGTGGATGGGATACACCGAAGAAGTTAGAAGAATTTGCTCCAAACCTTACAAATAATGCAAAAAAGCTTCTTCGATTGAGTAATTAAAGGGTATAGGAATGCTTATAAAAAACATAAAATTGTTCGATGGAACTAGCGATAATCTAATAGAAGATTCTTCAATTTGGATAGAAGATAATTTAATTCGTTATGCTGGACCTTCAAAGAAATTAAGGGATGTTCCTGATAATATACAAACTATTGATGGGAATGGATTATTTATAATGCCTGGAATGGTTGAAGCTCACGCCCATATTTCATACTCTAATAATGGTCCTTTAGAATTAGATAAAGCTCCCGTTGAAGAATCTATGATTAAAACTATTACGAATGCTCGATTAATGTTGGGGTCTGGTTTCACCTCAGCCATTAGTTTTGGTTCAGTTCACAAAATAGATGTTTTCTTAAAAGAAGCTATTGAAAGAGACGAAATTCCAGGACCTCGTCTTCTCGCAGGAAGTAAAGATATTTCTGCTACTGGAGGAAATTCAGATTTTTATCCAGATAATGTTCAGATAGTTCCAGAAGGTTTGGGTATGATAAGAAATGGTCCATGGGAACTAAGAACAGCAGTAAGAGAATTATGGAAAAATGGCGCAGAAATAATCAAGGTTATGATAGATGGAGAAATTATATCTCTCCAAGGTAGGCCAGGTGATTTAGGTTTCACAGATGAAGAAGTAGAAGTAATTGTTGATGAAGCACACAGAAAAAAAATGAGAGTTGCTTGTCACGCAAGATCATCAGAAGCAGTTAAACAAGCTGTTAGAGCTGGTATTGACTTCATTGGTCATGCAAATTACATCGATGATGAAGCACTTGATCTCCTTATAAAAAATAAAGATAAAGTTTTCGTTGGTCCTGCTATTGCCTGGGAAATTACTTTTCTAGAAAATTATAAAAATATGGGTTTTGATGAGAACAGTAGGGAGGTCATAGCTTATAGAAAAGAACTTGAAGAAACGATTATTTCTTACAAAAAAATGCAATCTGCTGGTATTCGTATTCTTGTTGGAGGTGACTATGGTCTTAATATCACCCCGCATGGAACATATGCAAAAGATCTAGAATATTATGTTACTCATTTTGGATTTACTAATGCAGAGGCAATTCATTCGGCTACAAGATTAGGCGGATTAGCTATGCACCCAGATGGTTCTTTAGGAACTCTGGAGGAAGGAAAACTTGCTGACTTAGTTGTTATAGATGGTAATCCGTTAGAAGATATTACAGTTCTGCAAGATCACGATCGAATCGTATCAGTTATGAAAGATGGTAAATTTTATAAAGATCTTTTAACAAATGATATCCCTTATGAAATTAGTGATGATCAATTAAATCTCGCATTACAACCCTCATCAAAATCAAGAAGAAAAAATGTTAGGGTAGTTAAAAATTAATTAATTTGGATTATATCTATCTTTAGTATCATAAACTCTATCATTCTGACGACCGCCTCGAAAACAATCTGGCGCTGAGTCAAAATAAGGTTCATTAGTTGGTTCAGTACGAGACCAATCGACAATTTCAGACCTATATACCATTTTCCAAACGCCTTCTCTTTTCTCGTAACGATCTAGATAACGACCCGAAATAAATACATCATTTGTTTGACCATCTTCATCAACTTTGTGATAAGCCTGAAAATACACTTCACCAAAAGCTTCATTCTCAGTGTCACTGAATTCTATCAAGACATTACCGATCATATGATGATTGGCATGATGTTCCTTCAGAGCATCCATACAGAATTGAGCAAATGTTGGCGCATCACTCTTTGTAAAACCATAATCACACCAAGCGCCATCATGAAAAACAGATTCTAATAATTCTATGTCTAATCTATCTAGCCCTCTCATATATTTACATGAGAGATCATAAATTTCCGATTTTGCGATTACTCTTTCTAATTCCTCACTCATTTTAAGCTCCTTATGTTTGTTGTTTTTTCAGCTCTATTTCTCGTCTAATCTCTTCTTGTTTTTCTTGTGTAATCGGATAATTACGAATACATAAGATCGTTAAAAGAAGAAATAGAGGCAAACCAAAACAGAATAATATTTTTAATCCTAAAATTTGTTCAGGGCTATTTATTGCTCCAGGTGTACTATCAAAGCCAATGAGATCCAAATATGTAAAAGCAAAAAATGGAGCAATAGCAATTGCCATCTTTGTTATAAATGACCATGCAGCAAAAAATTGTGCTGCCCTATCTTCGCCTGTTAAGTGCGTATCATAATCTATAACATCCGCCTTCATAGCATGAGGGATAAGATGAAATGTTGAACCTGCAAGACCAGCAATAAATGTGATTGGAAACATCCAATAATAATCACCTTCACCCAAAAAGAAATAACATGGTTGTAAAAAAGTAAATACTAATAAACCAATTTTCCAGGCATTATGTTTTCCTATTGTTTTTGATAACCAAAGCCAGAAGGGAATTCCTATAAGATTGGCAACATAATAAAATACGAAATATAAAATACCCTGCTCTTCCTCACCTGTTACACCTCTAATGAAGAACATGACTGTCAAAGTTGAAAGTGTTACTCCTAAATAATTAAAAAAGTATGCAAAAATTAGTTGCCTAAAAGCCTTATTCTTCCACATAGCTATTAAGCCTTCCTTCAAAGACCCTTGCTTAACTTGATAATCCATTCTTTCAGGAACATTAAAAACTGATAAACTAATCGTAATTGGAATAACGATAAGCAAGCAAAATCCAATAATAATAATTGTTTCTTCAGCACCCCCAAAAGCAAATAAGAATAAAGCAATAGCAGGTAAAAATTTTGAAATTGCATTACCAAATGTTCCAATAAACATTCTCCAGCCAACTATTGTTGATCGCTCATTATAATCAGATGATAATTCTGCTGCCCATGAATAGTATGGAATAAATAGCATACTCCAACCAAACCAAAGCACTAAAAACCAAAATAATAAATAATGTCCGCCTGCCCCCAAATTAAAGGAAAGAAAATCCAAATTAAAAGGAACCCACTCCCATGAACTTTCAGGAAAGAATATTTTATATGTCGCCAACATTAAAAGTGGCATTGAGAAGAGCATCCAAATACGCCTTCTTCCCCAGCGTGTATCTGTCCTATCACTCAAAAATCCTATTAAAGGATCTGTAACGGCATCGAAAGATCTTGCCAAAAGCATAACTAAAGCAACTACAGCAAAATCAAGACCTAAATCTGATACATAATAATTTGGTATAAAAGCTAATAGAGGAAGTGACGCAATGGATAAAGGCATTTCCGAAAGGCCATAAAAGAACAAAGTTTTTTTTGATAATTTTTTATCACTCATAATTTATTAGATTCTTATTTTAATTGGTCAACTTTGGACCATGAAGAATCTTCACTTAACCAATTATCAATCCAATTATGGAAATGCTGTAATCTTCCTTCATCATCACTTAAAATAGCTTTGTTAAACCCACGAGAATGCATACCTGCCTGCATATCATTAAGATAATGGATATCTTGATCTATAGTAACTGTCATAGAATTTCGTCCTTCAATTACATCTTGTCTTGTAAAAACCTCGTGTTCGACTCTTGTTTCTGAATACTCATACTCATATGAACCAGGGAGTAGTTCTAAACCTTTTTTTTCATCTCGAATTTTATCCTCTGGTAGCATCAAGCTAAATTTTGTAAAAGTGCATTTATTAGGATCATCAAGGTGCGGTCTAGGACCATAAAACCAAACTCTTTCAGCATGAATTGTCATAAATAAATTTGGAAAAATATCATACTGAAAAACATCAGAAACTTGGTCATCAGAAAGCTCTGAATAATCAAAGCCAAGTTTTTTACCAATTACTCTTTTTTGCTTTTGAATAACTTTTCTAATTTCTGGGACCTTACCAGTATAATCCTCTGGATTAAGCTCTAAACCTTTAAGATATTGAATCATATATTCAGGCGGTTCATCTGGCATTGGATACCTAGGATTCATTACTGGGCTTTCAACGCATGTATGAGTATGTCCGAAAGGCCATAAATAATTTTGAGCATCACAACAATCTACGAAACTAGCATGTTGAGGATGAATGAAATCCACATGATATTGTTCTAAAAAATTATCTCTAACTGTTTTCCAATTTGTATCCAATGTAACACTTTGATGTTTAACTAATTCCATATTTTCAAAATGATAGGGCCCAAGTTGATCCATTATTTTTCCTAAGAAAGTCCTAAGAGAGGCTGGATTCTCACTCATATTTATAAAAATCATACCTGCCCATGTTTCTACATGAACTGACTTCAAAGAATTTTCTTTGCATAAAACATTATCTTTAAATAACTCAGCATCCGGAACTTTCTTAAGCTCTCCATCTAAACCATAAGTCCAACCATGGTAAGGACAGGAAACTTGTTTAACCCAGCCAGATTCCTGAGTTAAAATCTTGTTACCTCTATGTTGACAAGTATTATAAAATGCAGAAATTTTATTATTCTCATTCCGAGTAACAATTATTGATTCCCTCCCGATGTCATAAACAAAAAATTCGCCTACATCTTTAACATCAGACTCTAAGCCAGCAAATAACCAACACTGAGTCCAAATTTTTTCCCATTCTAAACGCATAAAATCAGGGGAAGTATATCTATCACTACTTAAAGTCGCATGACATTTAGGGTCTGCACTAATTTTTTCAGAAAAATTTATAGGATCAAATTTTTGTGGCAATGTTTCCCCCTAAAAAACATCTCAATATTATCCAAAAAAGATAATAGTACAAATTGAAAAATAAAATTGTTTACATATATAAATTAAATCTACAGAATTGCTTAACTTTGGAGGGTTTAATGATAGTAGTTAATGCAATAATGAAAACAAATGATAATAATTTTGAAACTATTAAAAATGCAGTAAAAGAATTACAAATTAAGACAAGAGAAGAAGATGGATGTCTAGATTATGCTTTTAGTATTGAGCTTTATAATGATAAAATTATCAGAATTACTGAACTATGGGAAAACCTTCAATCTTTAAAAGACCACTTAAAAACTGAACATGTAGCGCATTTTGTAGGATCGCTATCTGATGATCCGCCAGAAACAGATGCAAAATTTTATGAGGCCAATCAAATCGATTACCCTGGTTAAAATGAATAGCAAAATAAGTAGCTGGAATATTGGTGATGTTAAAATTACTAGAATAATTGAAGCTGAAAGAGCTGGACCAATGTTTGTTGTTCCAGATGCAGTACCTGAAGAAATTTTAAAAATGCCTTGGCTACAACCTCACTTCTCTGATAGCGAAGGAAATACTATTGTTAGTATTCATGCACTAGTTATTGAAACTAGTGAAAAATGTATAATCGTGGATACTTGTTTAGGGAATGATAAAGAAAGACACATCCCTCAATGGAATATGTTACAAACAAAATTTTTAGAGGATTTAGATAAAGCTGGATACTCAGTTGATCAAATTGATACAGTGCTGTGCACGCATATGCATACTGACCATGTTGGTTGGAATACGATCTTAGTTAATGATAAATGGGAACCTACTTTTAAAAAAGCAGATTATCTATTTGGACAAAAAGAATGGGAATATACGAAGAAACAACTTGATGATCATAGATATGCAGAATTTATCAATGACTCTATTATTCCCATTATTGAGTCAGGTTTGGTTAAGTTTGTAGAGATGGATGAGAAAATCTGCGAGGGTATTTGGTTAGAACCAACAATTGGTCATACACCTGGTCATGTTAGTGTTTGTATAGAGTCAAAAGGAGTAAGCGCAGCTATCACAGGTGATTTCTTACATCACCCATGCCAAATGGAAAAACTAGACTGGGAATCAAGTGCTGATTGGGATAAAGAACTTGCTAAGAAAACGAGAAGGGAGAAACTTGGGGAGTATGCTGATAATAATATTTTAGTTTTTGGAACACATTTTGCAACTCCATCTGCTGGTTATGTGAAAAGAAAAGATGATCACTTTATATATGAAGTAAAGTATCCGGATAATTAAAAAAGGCCCTATTAAAGGGCCTTTTTAATTTTATTATACTCTTAGATTAAAAATTATAAGTTAAACTTGCAGATAACATTCTTGGATGACCATGAGTTCCAATAATATAAAAAGGATCAGTCATGTTATTAACACCATCCAAAGCGCCTCCTGCTCCAAGATTTACCCAATTTTCTAAATCGGTATAGTAATTTTCATCTGTTAGATTTTCACCGTGAATCATAAATTCCCAATTACCAGATCTAATACCAGTAGTTAAATTAAGTGTATAATAACTTGGATTATCTATAGCATTTTGAGGAGGCATACTCATGCTTGGTCCTCTTCTATTATATTGAAAGTCAGCAACAAATTCCATGCCATTATCAAGTGGTCTTGCATAGTTTGCTGCAAGCGCAACGCCATTGTCAATAGAACCAGAAGGAGTTTGACCACTAACATCAACTCCGGAAATAATTGTACCATTATTCCATTCAGCTTCAAGTGTGCCAAATGCTGCTGCTACTGTTAGATATTCAGTAGCCTGATATGCTATCTCAAGCTCAAATCCAATATTCTCAGAGTCTCCTGTATTATCTATAGATTCAAATGGCCCTGTAGGTGATTGAACTAAGGTTGTGAAAAGGCGATCTTCATAATCAATCATAAATGCAGCCATTGAAAAATTACCTCTTCCTTCCATGAAAGAACCTTTCCAACCAAGCTCATATTGTATAGCCTCTTCTTTGTTATATGTTGATAACGATGGATTCCCCTGATTATCAAAAGTAACAGGCTCATGTCTTAAGCCACCAGGCTCATAACCTTTAGCAACTGTCAAATAAACCATTGAGTCATTTTCTAAAAATCTTGAAATTGATACTCTTGGAAGAACTTCAGTACCATCAACTTTATTAGCATGTGGAAGACCACTTTCTGTAACATTAGCTGGTACAACCTTTTCTCTTTCCCATGAATCGATTCTTACTCCTAAACCAATTTCCCAAGGACCAGTTGTATAAGTTATATTACCAAAACCAGCTAAATGAGTAGTTTCTGTATCATCCTGTTTTGCTGGTACTGTAAGGTCACAAAAACAAATTACTGTACCTGGACCAAATCTTGTTGTGGCTCTTTCAACCCA
>JBJLFK010000014.1:0-51615 GCA_045565415.1 Alphaproteobacteria bacterium
AAAGCCTACAAAAACTAAATCAAATTGGATAGTGACTGGATTATATATATACAATGAAGAAGCTAGTACAATTTCTCAGGGTTTAAAGAAATCGGAAAGAGATGAGCTTGAGATTACTGACTTAAATCGAGTTTATTTGAATAAAAAACATCTTAAATCTGTTTTTTTGGATAATAAGTATTCCTGGTTAGATACCGGAACACATGATTCATTGCTTGAGGCATCAAATTTTGTTCAAAAAGTCGAAAAGAATTCCAATAAAAAAGTTGCAGATCTTGATAATTTTTAACTAATCTCTGAGTGCAGTTTGTGAGAGTTTAGTTATAGGGTTCATTAGATAGCTTAAAACAGTCCTTTCTTCCCCTATAATTGAAACATCAGAAACTAAACCTGATTGAAGAACTATCTTGCTATCATTCTTTATTTTACTATCATCAACCTCAATTATAATAGGGTAAAATGATGAATCTTTAATCTCAGTAGTGTTTGCAGCTACTTTAGTTACTTTTCCTTCTAACCTGCCATAAATAGCTTGATCATAAGCTGAGAAACCAACCATGGCGTTTTGCCCAACTCTGACATAAGCTATATCTTTAGGAAGTATTTTTGCTTCAATTTTTAGTTTATCGTCTTCAGGAACAATTTCTGCCAATAAAATCCCTTTTTCTATGACCTGTTCAATATTAGTTACATCCATACGACTTATTGAACCAGTAACAGGAGCTTTAACATATGAAGATTCAAATTGACTTTTACTTATATCATGCCGCTTTTTTGCTTCAATATATGCCAGTCTTTCATCAAGTAATCTAAATTCTGAATCAGAGCCTTTTTTAACTAACTCTTCAATAATTTCGACTTTTCTTTCTCTAGTTTCTACTTCTATTTCAGATAATTCAAAAATTCTTTTATAATTTTCTTTATCAACTAAAAACAGAACATCTCCTTTATTAACTTTGTCTCCGAGTGAGATATTTATCTTTTCTATTGGACCGCTAACATTCCGATTGAACTATATGTACCTTTGAGTCAGGAATAACGGTTCCAGAAGCTCTTACAACTGATTTATATCTGCAAAAGCAGCCCATATTAGTATGATAACTGTTACTGATCCGATTAACCAAAAGAGAATAAAAGATTTTTTATTTTTAGCCCAATTTTCAGGTAACAAATAAGATACTATTTGTCTCAATTTTTCACTTGATACTATATTTTTAAAATTTGGAAATTTAAGTTTCTTAAACATTTATTCACCCACTTTTTGATTAGGTTCTACAGGAGTGATCATATCATCTTTTTTACCAAATCTTACAAGCTTACCATCAACAATTACACCAATCTTATCAACTTGATTTAAGTGATTTGTTCTATGAGTTGATATAATTATAGTTGGATTAAATTCTAAAGAAAAAATATTTTCTATTATGATTTGCTCTGTATTTCCATCCATAGAACTAGTTGGTTCATCTAAAACAAGAATTTTAGGTTTTCTTATAAAAGCTCTAGCCAATGCAATTGCTTGTCTTTGACCGCCAGATAAATTAGATCCACCTTCAGCTAGTTCATAATTATATCCACCCGGTAATTTTGATATGAATTCATGAGCACATGATAATTTTGAAGCCTCTATAACTTCTTCATCTGTTGCTTGTTCATAACCAGCTTTAATATTATCAAAAATTGTATCAGAAAATAACTGAACTTTCTGTGGAACATATCCTAAATACTTCCTTAATTCTTCTGCAGGCATATTTTTAATATCATATCCACCTATATTAAGTGAACCACTAGAAGGGTAGATAAAAGCCAACAATATTTCTTAGTAAAGTTGTTTTACCACTCCCGATATTTCCAACAAGACCAACTTTTTCACCATTTTTTATATTCATATTTATTTCTTCAAGAATTTTAGTCTCACCAATGTGGTAATTAAGACCATTGATAATAATGTCCCCGCTATCCAGTGATACGCCTTTATAATTTTTTGTTTTTTCATCACGACTTTCAATGGACATAATTTGGTCTATTGATGTAAAGGCTGCGATTGCGTGATTCATCTTGGTTAATAATTGTCCTGCTTGTACAAGCGGAGATAATATTCTTCCAGAAAGTATTACAACTGCAATTAGTGCTCCGGGTGAAATTTCTAACGCACCTACCAAAATTACACCATAACATACAACGGCTGCCTGACTTATTTGCAGAGCTGTTTGAGAAAAAGTAATTGCAAAATTAGAAACCCCTCTTGCTTTTGCAGCCGCTTCACTTTGTTGTTTAACGCTTTTATCCCACTTACTATTTAAAAATTCTCCACCAGCTGAAGTTCTTACAGTTTCAACATTTGTTATTAATTCTAATAGAGTAGACATTTTAGATTGTTGAGTTGTTAAATTTTTACTACTAAATCTTTTTAGAATAGGTTGAACAATTGCTGAAACCCCTAAAACCAGAGGAACTATAAGAATTGGAACTAAAGCCAGTGGCCCAGCAATTAAATAAATTATAAATAAGAATAAAAACATGAATGGTAGATCAATAAAAGCTACCATGCTTGCAGATGTAAAAAAGTCTCTAACTCCTTCAAATTCTCTAACTGTATGTGCAACGCCAGATGATTTATTAAGAAAAGAATGATCATGGCTAGTTATTTTTTTAAAGAGAGTAGTATTAACCTTTTTATCAATTTTTGTCCCAGCTATATCTATAAAGTAAGTTCTTAGGAGTTTAATTATAAAATCAAAAATTATTATAATTGCCATACCTATCGTTAAAGCCAAAAGAGTACTCATCGCATTGTTTGGCATAACTCTGTCATAGACTGTCATAATATAAAAAGCACTTCCTAGGCCAAAGAAATTTATGAAAATTGAGGCAACTATTATTTGACTATATATAGCCTTATTTTCTAATACTGATCCCCAAAACCAGTGTTCCTTTAAGTCTGCTTTAGTTTTTGTATTATTTTTTTCAGTCATTGGCTAATTCTAATTAATGAAGTTAATTCTCTATTTTGGTGTTTATATAACATATAACCATGTAAAAGGCTTGTTTCAGTAGCCAAAAATCTTTCTAACTGGTTTAATTCTTCTAACGCACTATCAACATATGCATCTGGCGAGAAATTAGTAATTTCAAGTCTATCTCTAATTATACTACTTTGTTTGCGAGTATCATTATATGCTTTGAAAATCTCCTTTCTTGTATTAACAGAGCTGTCAATGAGAGTAACTATTTCGGTTTCAAGAGTGTCATCACTTTTTCTTTCAATATCTATATTCATTTTGAAAGCTCTTTCTTTTGCTTTAGATGATGAAATCTTTGCACTTGCTCTACCAAAAGTAAAAACGGGCATTGAAAAGTATATACCTCCACGAATGTCGGAATCTTCTCCCTCATTATCATCAATATCATATTCAGTATAACGAGTTCTAAAGCCAAACTGCGGAAGGAATTCGCTTCGTGTAAGTCTTGTTTCCTCTCTTTTTGATTCATAATTTAATATTGAATTTTCAACCTCATATGCTTTTCTATTATAATCCATACTCAGAGGAGGGATTAGAACTTCTGGGAAAGCCTCATTAGTGAATTTTGTTTTAAAGAAATATTCATATACCCCAACATCTCTATTTTTATTTGTCCTCAGAATCTGGACCTTAGACTCAAGGTTATTAAATTTTATTGCAAATACGGCCAATTGAATTGGGTCAGAAATGCCTAAATTAACTCTATCTCTAACTTTTTCCATAAAGGGGATTGCTTCATTGAGAATATTTTGTCCATAGTTATATAAAATGCTTGATGTAGTAGCTTTCAAGTAGACTTCATTAGCTCTCAATATTTGACTCGAAAGAGCTTCATCTTTCATAAGTCTCGACATAGAAAACTCTTTTCTTGCTATACCAATTTTGGCGTTTATTGAACCTCCGCTATAGATTGCCTGAGAGATTTCAACGCTTGCATCAAAAACTATCATCTCTTCTTTTTCGAAGTGAAAAAGCATCATCTATATTACGATCAATTGATTCATCATTAATTATCTGTAAAGATAATTCTGGAAACCTTTGCCTGTTAGCGTATTTAAGCGACATATCTTTTTCATTCATCTGAGATATAGAAAATAAATATTCAGGTTGCTCAATAACGCTCATTCTTAAGAAATTTAAATATTCTTCTTCTGAAATAGTTGAAAAAGTACCTCTTAAGTCTCTATAAGAAACAGCACTTTTGGAAATATTAAATTGATTATCATTTAATAAATCGGTTTCTTCATTATTGTCTGCGCTTGATTGAAAACTTATAAAAGAGAGCAACAAAAAATAAGCTAAATCTTATTTTATACAAAAAATTGATCATAATAATTTATATCTAAGTAACTAAATTAATTAGCTTTTTTATTTTTTAGATGAATCTTTTTTTTGTGCTCTTTTTCTTTTCTTTTTCTGAAGAGGAATCGCTTCCATCGTTTATTTTGTCAGATATTCCTTGCGCAGCATTAGCTAAACCTTGAATTATATCACCAACTTTTGCACCAGGAATTTCAACAATTCCACTTTCTCTTACTTTTCCATCAGGATCAATTGCAGTTAACTGAACTCTTAAAATCCCATTTACAAATGTTACAGAACCCAAAACCTTCTACTATCATAGTAACCTCCTTTAGTTATCAAATTTATATGGTATTAGTAATAAAAAAATTCAAGTAATCATATGTCGATTCGTTGTTAAATCCTTTATAAATTAAGGGTTTTCGTGCCTAAAAATAACTGTAAAATTTCAATTTTTCATCGAAAAGGGGTCAACTTAATAATTCCTAATATGTTTTATGGTGGGCGCGGCTGGGCTTGAACCAGCGACCCCCTACGATGTCACCGTAGTGCTCTACCACTGAGCTACGCGCCCTTAAAAATTATATCTTTCTAGCCCAGAAGCTATATTTATTAAAAAACATTCTAGGATATTGTATCTCTAATTTATTCCAATTATCTAAATTCTTAAAAAAATCATCATTTGGAAATCTCTTTTTATAAGATTCAAAATATAATTTCTTTATTTCTACTTTATTAACAATATTTGCCCATCCTAAGAATTGTAACTTATTATTTTTAAGTAAATTACTTATTAAAGGAATATCAAAAGAAGGTTTAGTAATTGGAGAAAAAAGATTAGTAAATTGATTTTTAGAATAGAATTTATGGCTTAATAGAAGATTTTTAATATTCCTTTTATCTGACGCTCTAACTAAATTTCTAATTATTCTTATTTCTTCTTCAGTAATTTCTTCATCTACTCTTATTTGATTGAAGATATTCTTTTTTGCTACTTGAAAGATATTATTTGCAATTTTACTTTCTATTCCGAACCTAATTAACCCCTTTTTATTAAGAACGCGCAAAATACTCTCCATTCCCAATTGATAATCTTCTAATTCATCTAAAACAAGATCAATATTAATAAAATCATAATTTTTTTTCTAACTTATCTAAGTCTAATAGATCAAGATGATAAAAATTTATGTTTTTAATTTTATGTTGTTTTTACTTTATTCTGACTGTAGCTTAAATTTTTTAGACTTAGATCTATTGCATCAACTTGAGAATTAGAGATAGCACTTAAAAATATTGTTTCCCTTCCTGATCCACATCCGATGTCTAGTATTTTTGGGTTTTCGTAAGATGACTTATTGTCCCCTAGAATTTGCATTGGATAAATGTCTTTTTTAAGAAATTGATCAAATGGGATTTTGTTTTTTACTCTAACAATATTCCATTCTGGCGATGGATTTTTATCATAAAACTCTTCAACCCTTTTAGAGTGAATGCTTCTTTTGATCTTATGGTTATTATTATTCTTTTTAGTTTCTTTAAAAGTATTTTTCCATTTAATTTTTATATCAATATTATCTTTTAAATCATTGTTTTTATGAGCTAAAAATTTATAAAATTTCTTTTCTATTATTAAATCTTCAGGGATCTTTATATTAGAATAAAAAATATTTAGTTCAAAATTTGAAATATTATTATCTGACTTAATTTTGCTTATTATTTCATCTTGAAATTCTTCTATTATGACTCTGTCTTTATTATCCATAAGCCAAATATTACCCTTAATTAAATTTTGAACGGCAAGAGATTCTAAAAACAAGATAATTTCACTGTTATCATCTTCTGCTATCAAATTATTTTGATAAACATTAATTAAAAAAGCCTTAATATTAACTAACTGAATTTCTAACCGTAAATTTGTTATTAAAGTCTTTTTTAGTATTTTAGAAAAAACATTATAGCTTAAGATTAATTTAAGTTTTTTTAGAATTTCAATTAATTCTTTTTTCGACTTTTTTTCATTATTAATTAAGTCTAATTCATCTAATTTATAGACTAATAAATTTTGAATGATGTTGCTAATATCAGAAATTCTTATTACAGCATTATCTAAAATCTTTTCATATAGTGATAATATCTTTTCTTCATAAGGAATCTTTTTATAATCTTTCCATTTTATTAATGTATCATGAAATGATAGAGCTGAAACTCTATATGTAGGATCTATTTGGAGAGAGTTAATAATATATTTTAGTCTATTTTTTTTATCATTTTTTTTTCTAAAGATCTCAGATAAAAAATAATAAGTAAATTTTGTTTCCTTTTCTTTAGACTTAATATGATTTATTAGATCAGTCGCTCTATCAAATTCATCAAAAAATATATGTAATGATATTAACGCATGTTGAATTTCAGAATTTCCTGGATGTTTTTTATTTAGCTCTAAAGCTAAATTTTTGGCTTCAGCATTATCTTGAGCATTGGCCATTAAATAATTTAAATTTTTAATTTGCTCTTTGGTAATTTTATTCATTCGGAAAACGTAACCACCCAGTAATTACATACTTAATACAATTTTTTGCTGGATTTCCTCTATGAGCATGCGTCCACTCTGCTGGCCAAATTAAAGTTTTACCCTTTTCTGGTTTAACTTTAAGATTGTAATAAAGGAATTCTGTTTCACCTTCTTCAGGAACATCATTTAAATATGTTATCCATGCAAGAACCCTATGACTAAGGTGAATACTATCTCTTTCAGTGTGCCAGGCTTTAACATGACCTCCATAATCATATTTTTTGTACATTAAAAGTGCCTACATTTATTTTTTTGCTTCTACTTCCAAAAAATTCCCATTGTTTTCTATAATCTTGATAGCAATCATGAATATGACTAATATATTTATTGAAAATAGAATAGTCTTTTTCTAGTAAATTTTTTGGAAGTATTGCTATATCGCTGGTATCTTTATATTCTTTATTAACTTTATCAAATCCTTGTACTCCTTCATTTTGTAAATCTGGATTATTTTCATAAAATTCTATAATCTGATCCATAAGTTTATAATTATCTGTTTTCCATCCACTGATAAAAGAATTATTAGTATTTGATGTAATTTTAATTTTTTCCATATACTTAACCTTTAGATTCAAGACCTTCTATTATTTCAAAATCTTTCTTATCATCATGAAACACGATCATTCCATTTCCAATTACATAGCACTCTTCAGATTCATTTATCCACCCCATATGACCATAAACTATTGCCATTAGACGCCTTAGACCGACATTATTCGGATCTTTCGAAATACATTTATTTATGTATGGCAATGCATCCTTCATTTTACCTAGATACATAAGATTTCCTGCTATTGTAAAATTAGCTTTAAAATCTTCAGTAAATTTACTATAAAAATTTATTAATAATTTATATGATTCTAAATATTTTTTTGACATAAACAATGCTGAACCTTTACTGATATAAGAATTTGAATGGTTTGAATTATCTTTAATTGCCATATCATAGAAATTAATACTTTCTTTATAGTCTTTCATAGAAAAATATACATTTCCTATATTATAATATAGTTCACTGTCTTTTTCGGGCAACTCTATTGCACTATTGTAAATATCTAATGCCTTATTAAAATTTTCTGTTTTGTTGTAGCAAGCTCCTAAATTCATCTTAATATAATAATTATCCTTTAACATTTTATCTAGATCTTCTAGATGAAAAATGGCTTCCGAATATTTTTTTTTATCAATTAGTTTATTAACTTCTTTAACAATATTATTTATATTTTTTTCTTTCATGTATAATAGTTGGAACATTTTCCTTTTAGTAAATGTATAAACATTAATAATAAGATGAACAAGAACAAACCATTACAAAGTTTTGTTTTAGTAAGAAATAAAGATTTAGTAAAACCTATATTTTTATCTTCACCCCACTCAGGTAATTTCTATAGTGAAGAATTTCTTTCTAAAACTAAAGTTCCGTTGAGCGAGTTGAGGCGAAACGAAGATATGTATGTTGACGAACTCTTTGAAGGCCTTACTAACAATGGATTTCCATTTTTAAAAAGCATTATATCCAAGAATATATATAGACCTAAATAGAGGAGCCTTAGAACTCGACAAATCAATGTTTAAAGAAAATGATATTAATTTCAACATTGATGAAACTAAATACACAAGATCAGGAATAGGATTAATCCCAAAAATAAGCTTAAACGGTGAAGAAATTTATAAATCAAAACTGTTATGGTGTGATGTTGAGTCAAGAATTCAAGATTGTTATTATCCATATCATTTGATATTAAAAAAATCACTTGATGAGCTTAATAATAAATTTGAAACTGCATTGTTAATTGATTGTCAACTCAATGCCTTTCGATAACTCTAATGTTACTTATAAGATGCCTGAAATTGTAATTGGCAATAATTTTCAAGATGGCATTTCCAAGGAATTAGCTGACTTTTTGGTATCTGGTTTTAAAAAATTTGATTTCTCTGTTAAACTAAATGATCCTTATTCTGGAGGCTTTATAACTCAGTATTATGGTTCTCTAAAAAAGAATGTCAAAGTTATTCAGTTGGAAATTAGAAGGGATTTATATATGGGATCAAGATCAACTTATAAAAGTGTCAAATTTTAAAAATATTCAATCTATACTAACCAAAATAATTAATGAATTATCCAACTTTATAATTGCTAAAAATGAAAAATTCTATAAAGCAGCTGAGTAAAGAAAGAGTTAAATTTTACTATGAAATTTTTTAAACCATCAGGAATTTTTTTTATATTAGATATGTTTGGTGAAAAAAGACCTTTAATGCATAAATGGATACAAGATTTAACAAAGATTTCTTCTTTCAATAACGAAAATTCAAGTATATTTGCTGCTGACGAATTAATTACATGGGGTAAATCATTAGATTTTCTTAGAGAAGAAAAATTTGTTAATATTTCTAATAAAAAATTAACTGGACCTAATGAGCATGAGAATGAGCATAGAGCACTTGTTTGGAGAAGGCATGTATTGGCTTGGGCAGGTGAAAACTGCAAGATGTTAGATGGAAGCTTTTGTGAGTTCGGATGTTATGATGCTGCAGCAGCTGATTTCCTAAACGAATATTGTGATTTAGAAAAAGAAAGAATAGATTTTTATCTTTATGATACCTTTGATCCGCCACCAAAAAGTGAGGCTTTTCCAAAGCATTCTGATAAACTATATGATGAAGTAACACAAAGGTTTGAAGGTCTAAGCAATATAAAAATTATTAAAGGAGAATTGCCCGAAAGTTTAATAAATAATCATCCTGATAAAATATCATTTGCCCATATTGATCTCAATAACGCTGAGGCTGAGATGGGGGTATTAAAATTTATATATGAAAAAGTTGTCGAAGGAGGAATTATATTATTTGATGATTACGGGTGGATATCTTACAAAGAACAGATGCTGGAAGAAAAAAAGTTTTTAGAAGATAAAGGTCATAAAATATTAGAACTTCCAACTGGACAAGGCTTATTAATCAAACGGTAAGTCATTAATAAATTTATCAAAATACAACCAAAATCTTTTTCTGTGTTCGTCTTTTTCCATCAAAATTTCATGCTCACAAGATTTGAAATTAATAATTTTTGCGTTTTTTAATCTTTTTGACATCTCAATAATTCTATCAGATGACACTACTCTGTCGCCTAAACTATTAATAATAAGAATTTTTGTAGGGATTGATTCAGCCCATCCAATTTTTCTTATTATCATTAATGCTTTCTTGGCAGATTTTGCCCATCCATTAGTAATACCCCATAATCTTATATCTTTTTTTTGACGAACAAGTCTTTGAGTTCTTAAATATCTTTTCCTATCATTAGTAAGATCATTTTTTTCAAATGGTGTTTCTTGACCCATGTTAGGTTGTGAGCCCAATAAAAAGCTATATTTTGAAAAGAAAATGTTTGCCAAAGATATTAATGGCATTAAAAAAAACTCATTTTTAAATCCTAACATTGGTGCGGATAAAATTACTTTACTAAATTTGTGACCATTTTCTTTTAATGATGAAAGGATTAAACATCCTCCCATTGAATGGCCAATAGCAATTAGAGGTTCAGAAAAATTTTTTGAAATTATTTCATCAATTATAAATTGAAGATCTTCATCATGAATCTTAAAATCAGAAATATATTGTTTATTTGGATTTTTAATCATTTTATCTGATAGACCTTGTCCTCGCCAATCAAAGCATACCACATTGAAATTTCTGTTTAAGAGTTCTTGAATTGTTTCAAAATATTTTTCTATAAATTCATTATGGCCCTGTTGAAGCAATATAGTTCCTCTGATTTTGGATTGCATTGAGGAGTTTTGCCAATAAGCCAATCTTATCTTTTTATTATCATCCATTGGTATAAAAATACATTTGATACCTTCAGGTGCTTTATAGTTATCTAATTCTAAATATGGTGCTTCTTGATAATCTATCATTTTATAATATTGAATATTTTATTTTCTTAACTATCATAGCAAAAAAATGAAGAGAAAAATATTGTCTTGGGAAAAAGATATAAAAGAGATTAAAAAAAGAGAAAAACTCTCCTTAAAACAAGGAGGAGAAGAGGCTGTTAATAAACAGCATGCTAAAGGTAGAAAAACACTTAGAGAAAGAATAGATTTTTATACTAGATAAAGATTCATTTGATGAAATTGGTAAAATTTCGGGTTCTGCAAATTTAAATGACCGTGGTGAATTGGAAGATTTTACTCCAGCTAACTTTTTACTTGGTTTTGGAAAAATAAATAAAAGAGACATAATAATAGGTGGAGAAGATTTTACTCTAAAAGGTGGGTCACCTAATCCAGCGGGTCTAAGAAAAAGTATTTATACAGAAGATTTAGCTCTTAAATACAAATTGCCATTAATAAGGTTGCATGAAGGAGGAGGGGGATCTGTTACAGGTTCAGGGGGATCAGCAAAAAAACCAACAATACCTAATAGTGAACCAGTTTTTTCAAAAAATAGGTTTCAATCCTTAGCAAAATGTCTTGGAGTTGTACCTGTTGCATCAGCAGCATTAGGGCCTGTTGCAGGGTTACCAGCAGCTAGATTAGTTGCTTCTCATTTCTCAGTTATGACAAAAAATTCACAAGTTATAATTGCAGGACCTGCAGTTGTAAAAAGGGCCTTGAGCATTGAAGTAACTAAAGAGGACCTTGGTGGACCTGAAGTTCATCTGAAATCAGGAGTTGTTGATAATTTAGCTGAAGATGAAGAAGATGCGCTTCACCAAATTCAAAGTTTTCTCTCTTATTTACCTGATAATTATATGAACTTGCCAGCTCAAATATCATCTACCGATAAAGTTAATAGAATAGAGAAGGACTTAGCGTCAATTATCCCTGTTAATAGAAGAAAAGCATATAACATGAGAAAACTTTTGAATCTTGTTGTTGATAAAGATAGTTTCTTTGAGATGAGTAAATTTTATGGGCCAAGTTTAATTACTGGTTTAGCCCGATTAAATGGACACTCTGTAGGTATATTAGCAAATGATTGTATGTATTATGCCGGAGCTATGACATCAGATGCATCTTTGAAAATAAGGAGATTTGTAGATTTTGTTAATACATTTAATATTCCAGTTCTTAGTTTTGTTGATGAGCCAGGATTTATGATAGGACCAGACTCAGAAAAAGCAGGTACTATTAGACATGGAACAGCTGCAATATCGTCTTTGATGCAGTCGATTGTACCTTGGGCAAGTATCATAGTAAGAAAAGTGTATGGTGTTGCAGGTGCTGCACATTTTGCACCTGACAGTTATACTTTATCTTGGCCAAGTGCAGAAAGCGGTGCTCTTCCTGTTGAGGGGGGTGTTGCGATAGCTTTCAAGAAAGAAATTGAAAATTCTGAGAATCCTGAGGAAAAGAGAAAAGAATTAGAAGATTTATTGTCTAAAAGATCATCACCTTTTCCTAGAGCAGAGAATTTTTCTGTTCATGAATTAATTGACCCTATAGAAACAAGGCCTAAATTAATTTCATGGATTGAATTAGCTATAAAATCTCAAACACCTCATTTAGAGCCATATAAAACAACTATGCTTCCCTAATTAAACTCTACCAAAGTCATCCTCTATTCGCTCAATATCATCCTCAGATATTTTTTCTCCAATTTGTATCTCAACTACTGTTAAAAGGTTATTTCCAATATTTTCAAGTCTATGTAAATCGCCTTGAGGAATAAAGATATTGTCATTTTTTTCTAGTTTAAATTTTGAATCTTCTAAATACACCATTCCTAAGCCATCAATAACTTGCCAATATTCAGATCTGTTTTTATGTCTTTGTAGGGATTGTTTTTTTCCAGGCTTAATATTCATTTCTTTAATTTGGTAACCTTGACCTTTTGCAATAATATGAAAATTTCCCCATGGTCTTTGTTCAGTTTCAGATAAATGATTTTTAGTTAAATTAGAGCTACTTTCTAATTTATGGATTCCTCCAATTCCAAACTTTAAATCAATTCCTAAAGTTTTACATGTTTTTGCTTCACGAATCTTATCTTCTTGGCTTCTATCTCCACCATTACAATAACAAATTGTTTTATCGCTATGTGATTTATGAAAATCTATTATTGCATTATTACTGCTCTCATCATCGTCATTTTGTTGAATTATTACTTCTGATACACTCTCGAATTCTTCTAATATTTGTGCTCTTTGCGCTTCAACCATAAAAGGTTTGCCTTTTTTTCGAATTAGCCACTTATCACTATTAAGAAGAACTATTACATTATCTGAAATTCTTTTAGCATCTTTTATCATTGCTAAATGACCAATATGCACTGGATCAAAGCCACCGCTTATTAATGCAAAATCATATTTTTCTGACATAAAGAAATTTCCTGTTCTTACTTAATAAAAAGTTATATTAAACTCTAATAATAATCCAATGTATTATTGACATAATTGTTACTAAGCTTTAGCTTCCGAGCGAAAGGTCAGTCATGAAAGTTAAAAACTCATTAAAATCCCTTAGAGGAAGACATAGAGATAATCAACTTATAAGAAGAAAAGGTCGTCACTATGTTATTAATAAAACAAATAAAAGATTTAAGGCTAGGCAAGGATAACTAGTCTATTTTTATTACTCTAATTAAGTTTGTTGTACCAAGCTTTTTTAAAGGTAAACCAGCAGTAATTACCATTTTTTCACCTTTTTTGATAATTTTCTCTTTTTTTGAATACGCTTTAGTCATTTTGATCATTTCTTCTAAATTATTAGCATCTTTTTGAACAATACATTTTACTCCCCAAACCAAAGTTAACTTTCGAGCTGTTTCTATTATTGGCGTAACAGTTAATATCATTTGTTTTGGTCTTACTCTAGAAACTTTAATTCCTGTTGAACCAGATTCTGTATAGCAAACAATCACAGGAGAATTTAGCTCGGTTGCTAAAGTTCTTGAGGCTGTTGCAATTGCATCAGGTGTGCTATCCGGAGTTTCTTCAAGTTGTGCTAATAGAATTGAAGAGTAATTAGGATTTTTTTCAACACTATGTGCAATTTTATCCATCATTTTTACAGCTAATTCTGGGTTTTCACCTATTGCAGATTCAGCAGACAACATAACTGCATCAGATCCCTCAAAAACTGCAGTAGCAACATCAGAAACTTCAGCGCGTGTTGGCGTTTTAGAAGTTATCATAGACTCAAGCATTTGTGTTGATACAACAACAGGTTTCCCCTGCATTCTTGCTTCTCTAATAATTCTTTTTTGCCAACTAGGAACATCTTGGATCGGTAACTCAACTCCAAGATCTCCTCTAGCTATCATAAGGCCATCAGCCAATTCAGTAATTTTATTGATATGATTTAACGCAGTGGGTTTTTCAATCTTTGCCATTATAGAAACATTTTTTTTACAAATTTTTCTTAAGTCCTCAATATCTTCTGGTGACTGTATAAATGACAAAGCAATCCAATCAACACCAAGTTCTATACCTTTTTTGACATTTTTTTTATCTGCTGATGTTAATGCTGAATTCTTTAAAACTGTTTCAGGTAAATTAATACCTTTTTTACTTTTTAATACTCCTTCTGAAATAACTTTTGTCTCAATAATATTTTTGGAAACTTTTAATACTTTTAATTTTATTTTACCATCATCTATAAATATTGGATGATTTACTCTAACGCTCTTGAAAACTTTTTCCTCTGGCAACGGAACTTCATTTGGTTTTGAACTCTTTTTATTGTTTACAAATAAAAGTTTCTGACCCCTTTTAAGAAGAATATTATTTTCTATTTCACCTATTCTTAGTTTAGGGCCCTGTAAATCAATCAATATCCCAATTGATTTCTTTAGTTTTTTCTCTATTTTCCTAATATTTTCGATATAATTTTTAAACTGAGACTCGTTTGTGTGAGAACAATTAATCCTAAAAGCATCAACTCCACTTAAAACAAGTTTTTCAATTTTATTAATTTTTTCGGAAGAGGGACCTATAGTTGCAAGAATTTTAGTTTTTCTATAATTTTTAATCATTATTTATGCATATAGAGCGCTTTTATTAAAATTAAAACTTATTTAGTAAAGATTTATTAAAAATGAATAAAGAAAAAGAAAGTATTATTAGAAAAAGGGGTGTTTGCGAAGACTATTTAGTGATTTGCGATCATGCGTCCAACAATATACCATTAGAATATGGGAATTTAGGCATTTCAAAAAAAGATCTTGAAAGTCATAGAGCTTTTGATCTTGGAGCTTATGAGGTTGCAGGTGAATTATCAAACTTATTAAGTTGCAGTCTTGTTATGGCTAATTTTTCAAGATTATTAATTGATCCGAATAGAGGAAAAGATGATCCAACATTAATACCAAAACTTTCAGAGGGTAAAATTATTAAAGGAAATATAAATATTTCCATGTCTGAAGATGATATAGAGAGGAATAAACGTATCGATCGGTTTTATCTACCTTATCATAAACAAATTAATAGGTTTATAAACAAATCATTAGATAATGGAAGAATACCTAAAATATTATCTATTCATAGCTTCACTCCTATTTGGAAGGGAAAGAAAAGAGAAATTGATGTCGGTATTTTATGGGATAAAGACGATCGGTTGTCTAAAATTTTTCTTAATTCTTTAAAAAATATAAAGTTGGGCGATAATAAACCATACAACGGAAGATTAAAGAATGACACATTATATAAACATGCTACAAGCCATGGTATTCCTCATGTTCTTATTGAGCTTCGTCAGGATTTATTAAAAAAAGAGAAAGAAAAGTTGCGGTGGGCAAAAAAAATTCATAATGTTTTAAAAGAAAATGAAAAAACCATAAAATCATTTTCTCTACAGAAATATGGTTCTTATACTTTTAAGGGAGAATAAGATGTCTAATGAATTAAATAAAATTGAAGCAGCGGTTTTTAGAAGAGTAATTAATCATTTTAAAGAAAATACTGAAGTTCAAAATATTGATGTTATGGAAACTGCTGGATTCTGCAGAAATTGTTTATCCAGATGGTACCGGGAAGAAGCTAGAGATTTGGGTATCGAAATAACTGAGGATGCATCAAAAGAAATTATTTATGGAATGCCCTATAAAGAATGGAAAGAAAAATTTCAAAAATAATTCATTATTAAGTTTTTCATAATAAAAAAAATACTAGAAATCATAGACTTAATATCGTAACACTGTGTTTTAAAAATTTAGAAATTAAATATGATTATATCCGCACTAAAAGAAAGAAATCATCAAGAAAAAAGAGTCGCTATAGTTCCAGATGTAGCTAAAAAGCTTGTTAATGATGGTCATCAAGTTCTTATTGAGGCGGGAGCTGGAGAGCAAAGCTTTTTTTCAGATCAATCTTATAAAGAGTCTGGAGCTGAGATATTAAACTTGGATGATATAGTTTCTAAAACAGATATATTATTGGTAGTTGATCTTCCGTCAGATGAAATTTTATCCAAAGTAAAAGAAAATTCAAATATAATTGGTCTTTTAAACCCATATGATAATAAAGATAATTTTGTAAACTTTAAGAGCAAATCTATTTCTGCTTTTTCAATGGAATTAATTCCTAGGATTACAAGAGCGCAATCAATGGATGTTTTATCCTCACAAGCCAACTTATCTGGATATAGAGCTGTAATTAATGCTACATCACTATATTCAAAATCTATGGCAATGATGATGACTGCGGCAGGAACTGTTGCGCCTGCAAAAGTATTTGTTATGGGGGTTGGTGTTGCTGGTCTACAAGCTATAGCTACTGCTAAAAGACTTGGCGCAGTAGTTTCTGCAACAGATGTAAGACGGGCAGCTTCTGAGCAATGTGAAAGTCTCGGGGCATCATTTATTATGGTTGAAGATGAGGATGATGCAGAAGATGAGTCTGGCTATGCTAAAGAAATGTCAGAGGAGTATAAAGAAAAACAAAGGCAGCTAATTTCTGATCATGTTAAGCAACAAGATATTATTATCTGTTCGGCATTAATACCGGGTAAACAAGCGCCAACTTTACTAGATAATGATGCAGTTAAAAGTATGAAGCCTGGATCAATTATAATCGATATGGCAATTGAACGAGGTGGAAATTGTACTTTATCAAAATCTGGAGAAATAGTTGATATTGATGGTGTTTCTATTGTTGGAGATATTTCATTAATTAATGGGATCTCACCTGACGCATCAAATTTATTTTCTAAAAATTTATATGCCTTTCTAGATATTTTAATTGATAAAGAAAGTAAAAATATTGTTTTTGATGATGAAATAGCAAAAGATGCTGCGATAACGATTAATGGTCAGTTATCAGAGAAATTTGAAAATTTAGGATAAATTATGGATATTAGCCCAATAGTTTTTTATGGAAGTATTTTTGTTTTGGCAATTTTTATTGGTTACTATGTTGTCTGGTCTGTGACACCAGCTTTACACACTCCTCTCATGTCAGTAACAAATGCAATTTCAGCCGTAATCATTGTTGGAGCAATAATTGCAATAGGAACTGAATCTTCTGGATCATTAAGTATGGTTTCGAAAATAGTTTCTTTCTTTGCATTAATTTTTGCTTCAATAAATATATTTGGCGGCTTCCTAGTAACCCAGAGAATGTTAGCTATGTACAAGAAAAAAGGTAAAAAAGATGACTAATGATCTTACAACAATTTTATACCTTTTATCAGGCGTTCTATTTATTTTAGCAATTAGAGGGCTTTCCTCGCCAGATACCGCAAGGACAGGTAATTATCTTGGTATATCAGGTATGACAATTGCTTTTATTGTTACAATTGTAAACCTAGACCAAAATAATCTTATAAATTGGTTACTTATTATATCTGGGATTTCTATTGGTGGTTTAATAGGAACATATTTGTCAAAAAGAGTTGCTATGACAGATATGCCTCAAATGGTTGCTGCCCTTAATTCTATGGGTGGTATGTCAGCGGTTCTTGTCGCTTGGGCTGCCTTTTTATCTCCTGGCTCATTTGGTTTACTCATAAATGGCTTCATTAATACATCAAGCATTATTCAAATGCTTTTAGGTATTTTAGTGGGTGCTATAACTTTTTCTGGATCTGTAATTGCTTTCTTGAAACTTCAAGGTTTAATGACTGGTTCGCCTATAACTCTACCTTTTCGACATATTATAAATATTTTAATTTTTATAACTATTCTAGGGTTATCCACCTCTATGGTTATAGATACAAATGGTTCTCATACATTCCTATTCTTAATAGTAACAATTTTATCTTTATTGCTAGGATTATTACTTATAATTCCTATCGGTGGAGCAGATATGCCAGTAGTTATTTCTATGCTCAATTCTTACTCTGGATTTGCAGCAGCAATTATTGGTTTTACTCTTGGTAATATGGCTTTGGTTATTACTGGAGCTTTAGTAGGATCATCTGGAGCTATTTTATCATACATCATGTGTGCAGCTATGAATCGATCATTTTTCTCAGTAATAATGGGTGGTTTTGGAGATGAAGCAACTTCAACACAATCAAATGAAAATAAACCCGTAAAAATTGGTTCCTCCGATGATGCAGCTTTTATTCTTAAAAATGCTAGTTCAGTTATTATAATTCCTGGATATGGTATGGCTGTTGCAAGAGCTCAAAATGCACTTAAAGAAATGTCGGATAAACTTAAGGCTATGGGTATTAAGGTATCATATGCAATTCATCCTGTAGCTGGAAGAATGCCTGGTCATATGAATGTTTTGCTTGCAGAAGCAGATGTACCATATGAAGAAATATTCGAACTAAGCGAAATAAATTCTAGTTTTCCACAAGCTGATGTAGCTTTTGTTATTGGAGCAAATGATGTAACTAATCCTGCAGCAAAAAATGATACTCAAAGCCCAATTTATGGTATGCCAATTTTAGAAGTAGAAAACGCTAAAACAGTTCTTTTTGTAAAAAGAAGTCTGGGAATAGGTTATGCAGGAATAGATAATGAATTATTTTATCGCGACAACACAATGATGCTTTTAGCAGATGCTAAGAAAATGTTAGAAGATATATCTATCAGTTTATAATTAATTAAAAATCTCTGAAAGAGGGCTGTTTTTTCATTGGAATAAGACCTTCTCGCATAGCTCTTTTTCTTGATAGTTTGCGAGCTCTTCTTATTGCCTCTGATTTTTCTCTAGCTTTTTTCTCTGAAGGTTTTTCATAGCTATTTCTAAGTTTGACTTCACGGAACACACCTTCACGCTGCATTTTCTTTTTTAAAACGCGAATTGCTTGCTCTACATTATTGTCTCTAACAGAAACTTCCATATTAATTTAACCTTTTCAAGATTGGCTATGTGATATCAAATGTTTTTTAAAATGTCCAGTTTTGTTAACTTTTTTATGAATCTGATATTTAGAAGATTTTCTTATCTTTTATATATGTTAAATGTCCCATTTTTCTGCCATTTTTAATTTCTTTTTTATGATAAAGGTGAATATTCACATCACCATCAGATTTTTTATATATCCAGTCATTTATTTCTTCACCAATCAGATTAACCATATGACATTCATTTAGTAATTTAGGTTGAGTTATTTTTACTCCAGATACTGCCTGCATATGGATTTTAAATTGACTTGATGAGCATCCTTCAATAGTCCAATGACCGGAATTGTGAACTCTTGGAGCTATTTCATTAACAAGAATATTTTCTTTTGTTTTAAAAAACTCAACTGTTAGTACACCTACATGATCTAACTCAGAAATAATTTTTTTGGTAATTTCTTTTGCATGTTCTTCAAGATCATATGGAATATCTAAAGGAGCATACGAGTGCTTAAGGATGTGATTTTCGTGAATATTTCTAGTTAAGGGAAAATGAAAAACATTACCAAATACATCTCTACAACTAACTTGTGAAAATTCAAATTCAAAAGGTATTCTTTTTTCAATAATTGATTGATTAAATAATGATGAAATATTTTCATCAAAATTAGTTTTTTGATTTACGCTAATTTGCCCTTTTCCATCATAACCAAATCTCCTAGTTTTAATAATTGCATCTCCAAAATTTGAAATTGAATAATTAAAATCTTCTTCATTTTTTAACTCTTTGTAAGGTGCATAAGGAATACTAAGTTTTTCTAATAGTTTTCTTTCTATTAGCCTATCTTGGGTTTGTTCAAGACTTTTTATGCCTGGTCTTAATTTATTATCATTAATTAATTCAAGTGTTTCTTTTGGAATATTCTCGAATTCATAGGTAATGATATCTACAGAATTACTGAAATTAATAATTTCTTTCTCATTTAAATAATCTTCACATGTAAACTTATTAGAATAGTGTTTAGCTGGAGAATCTTCATCTGAACAATATATATGTGTATTAATGCCTATTTCTTTCGAAGCTTGACAAAGCATCATCCCAAGTTGTCCACCACCTAGAATTCCAATCGATAATTCTTTATTCATTTGGACTTAATGGAACATTGTCTGTTAAGTTCTTTTTCCATTTTTCTAACTTTTTAAGATAAGATTTATTACTCACAGATATAATTGAAATAGCAAGAATTGCAGAATTCTTTGCACCTGGGTCTCCAATTGCTAATGTTCCAACTGGAACACCTGCAGGCATTTGAGCAATAGATAATAAACTATCAATTCCTTTAAGTGCTTTACTTTCAATGGGAACACCTAAGACAGGAAGTGATGTCAAAGAAGCTATCATACCAGGCAGATGTGCAGCGCCTCCTGCACCAGCTATTATAACTTTAATTCCTCTTTTTTGAGCCTTCTTGGCATAATTATATAGTCTTTCAGGAGTACGATGGGCTGAAATAACTTTATTTTCAAAGGGAATATTTAGTTCCTCTAAAAAGATTGCCGCATTCTTCATTGTAGACCAATCTGATTGACTCCCCATAACAATTGAAATTAACTTTTTTTCTTTTGATTTAGCGGCCAATATCAACCTATTTTATAATTAGTCATTTTTAAGTTCTTGAAGTTTTGCAAATACGTTATCGCTATCATATTCTTTATTTTCTTCAGCATTATCAGAAGATTCATTATTTTCTTCAGCATTATCAGCAGAGTCATTAGTTTCTTCAAGATTAATCTCATTGCTTTCAGCCTCAGTATTAATAGGACTTTCACTTTCATCTATTTCAGTAAGAGTTGTTGATTCTAGATTTTCTTTTTCTTCTTTCTTTTTTTTGTTTTCTATTCTTTTGGACGCTTTTTGAACTTCCTTATCTAAGTCTATTTGAGCACATAATCCATTCGATACAGGATCTACCGGGTTTAGATATGCAGAATTCCAATGTGTTCTATCCCTTATTGATTGGATAGTGTTTTTTGTTGTTCCTATCAGCCTTGATATTTGTGCGTCAAGAAGTTCTGGGTGATTCCTAACAAGCCAAAAAATTGCATCAGGACGGTCCTGTCTTTTAGATAATGGCGTATATTTTTTTCCAACTCTTCTTTCAGCTTTTGGGAGATCTTCTTTTTTTTCTATACCATGTAGTTTTTTATCAGGATCTTGCTGACAGTTTTCTATTTCTGCTCTTGTTAATTGACCTGCAGCAATAGGGTCAGCCCCTCTAATTCCTCTTGCAACATCACCATCAGCAATACCCTTTACTTCTAATAAATGAAGATCACAGAAATCAGCAATTTGTTCAAAGGTTAGAACAGTATTATCCAATAACCAAACTGCTGTAGCTTTTGGCATTAGTGGTTGAGGCATAGTCTTCTCCTAAATAATTTATAAATTAAAAAGTAGTCTATATACGATAAATCATAAATTGTAAAAGTTCTATAGATTAAGAATATCTTTGATTTTATAATTGTTTTATATTTTCACCGTTTAATGAGGGAATAAGTATGAATGATGAAGTTAAGAAAAAAATTTCTTTAATTGATGAATTGATGTTTGAGGATATTAATAATCTTTCAATAAATGAACTTGAAGAAAATATATCTGCCTTAAAGATGATTATTGATAAATATTCTAAAAAAATTGAAGAAAAGAAGTTATCTCAGGATAAAGCAGAAAGCATCTTTAAATAATTATATTTAACTTTTCGTGTCTTCTTCAGCAGGCGCTTCTTCAGCAGGCGCTTCTTCAGCAGGCGTTTCTTCAGCAGGCGTTTCTTCAGCAGGCGTTTCTTCAGCAGGCGTTTCTTCAGCAGGCGCTTCTTCAGCAGTCGCTTCTTCAGCAGGCGCTTCTTCAGCAGTCGCTTCTTCAGCAGGCGCTTCTTCAGCAGGCGCTTCTTCAGCAGGAGCAGAGGCTTTAGCATTTTTACTCTTTTTGCTTGAGCCCCCTAGGAAACCTTCAAACTTTTTGTTGAATTTACCAACTCTTCCATCTCTATCGAGAATTTTAACACCTCCACCTATCCAAGCAGGATGTGAGGAAGGGTCAATATCTAGTTTAAGAGTATCACCTTCTTTCCCCCAGGTTGAACGTGTTTCAAAAGTAGTGCCGTCAGTCATTTCGACAGTAATTTTATGGTAATCTGGATGTGTATCTTTTTTCATTATTTTTTCCTAAGTGGAGGATTTATATTGTAACTCTAATCATCTTGCAAGTAGATATTTTTTATCTTTTTTGACAGATTTTCATGAATTTTATCATTTCCAGCAATAACATTACCATCATATAAGTCTTTTTCACTTCCATCTATACCTGTAACAACACCACCTGCTTCCCTAATAATAATAATCCCTGCAGCAATATCCCATAATGATAAGCCTGTTTCCCAATAAGCATCATATCTTCCAGCAGCTACCCAAGCTAGATCAAGAGCTGCGGATCCAGATCTTCTAATTCCAGAAACCTCAGGTATTATTTCTTTCATTTCTTTAATGAATTGATCTTTATTTCCTCTTCCTAAATGAGGAATTCCAGTAACAACTATTGATTCAGATAGTTTTTTCCTTTGTGCGACTCTAAGCCTTCTATCATTAAAAAAGGCTCCTTTACCTCTTTCTGCAAAGAATAGTTCATCATAAACTGGAGAATATATAATTCCAGCTTCAAGTTTATTTTCAACTTCTGCAGCTATTGAAATTGCAAAGTTAGGGTTTCCATGAAGAAAATTAGTTGTGCCATCTATTGGATCAATTATGAATCTATTTTTAGAATTATTATTATTCATGTTTTGTTTTTCTTCTGCAAAGAATGACCAATCAGGTTTTGCCTTTGTTAATTCATCAATTATAATTTTTTGAGTCCTGATATCAGCAGATGTTACAAAATCTCCAGGACCTTTTATACTAACTTGGAGATTCTCGAGCTCATTGAAATCTCTTCTAATTTTTACTGAAGCTTTTTTAGCTGCATTTATCATTACATTGAGAAGGGCAGAGGGCATTATTCTGATCTTTTAACATATGATAAATCATTAGTATTTATGATTATTTTTTCACCTACATGAATAAAAGGTGGAACCATAACTCTTAATCCATTTTCTAATTGAGCTGGTTTGTATGATGAGGCTGCGGTTTGACCTTTTACAGTTGGTTCAGTTTCTAAAACCTCAAGTGAGATATTTTCAGGAAAAACAATATTAATTGGTTCGCCCTCATAGCTCTCAATTTCAAGTTCTATTCCTTCTTGAAGAAATGCTGATTTGTCTTCTAATTTATTTAATGAAATTTGGATTTGTTCATAAGTTTCTTGATCCATAAAATGAGCTTGATTATCATCAAGATATAAGAACTGATATCTTTTGCTGTCTAGTCTTAATCTTTCAACAGTCTCGGAAGAACGGAATCTTTCATTTAACTTAGTGCCATCTGTTGCTTTTTTTAGTTCAACTTGAGCAAATGCACCACCTTTACCTGGCTTAACATGAGAAATCTTAACAGCCACCCAGATACTATCTTTATGCCTAATAACATTTCCAGGTCTTATTTCATTGCCATTAATTTTCATAATAAACCTACTTTTCTAGTTCAGACTCCCACTTACCTAATGTTGCCAGGGAATTCATTTTGGCTCTATGATCAAAAGTCGCAGATGCAATTTCTTCATTTTCCACTTTTCCTGACCAAGCCTGTAAAGCAGAAGCCTGTAAGGCTCTACCATATGAAAAACTTAAGTTCCATGGTAAATTTCCTATTTTATTCATCTGATCTAAGTTTTCAGTTGCTTCAATTTCAGTTTGACCTCCAGATAAAAAAACAATACCAGGGACATCCTCAGGAACAACTTCCTTGAAACAAGAGATCGTTTTTTCAGCGATTGTTTTTGAAGATGATTTTTCAGAAGTGAGCGTTCCATCAATTATCATATTTGGTTTGAGGCAAATTCCTTTTAAATTGACACCATGAGCAATTAATTCATTGAAAACGATATCGAGAGTCTTCTTTGTAACATCATAACATCGTTCAATTGTGTGTTCGCCGTCCATTAAAACTTCTGGTTCAACAATAGGAACAATACCGTTTTCTTGGCAAAGTGCTGCATACCTTGCCAAAGCGTGAGCATTTGCGTTTATACATAAATCACTTGGAATTGAATCTTCTATTGTTATAACAGCTCTCCATTTTGCAAATTTAGCCCCTAAATTAAAATATTCTATAAGCCTCTCTCTTAAACCATCTAAACCCTCAGTAATTTTTTCTTTGGAATTAAATGCTAAATCTTTAGCGCCTGTATCTACTTTTATTCCCGGTAAAGAACCTGAATTTGCAATGACCTCAGCAAGAGGTTGTCCGTTTTTACTTTCTTGTCTTAGTGTTTCATCAAATAATATAACTCCAGAAATATAGTTTTCCATTGCATTTTTACTTTGAAAAAGCATTTCCCTATAATTTCTTCTATTTTCCTCTGTTGATTCAACACTAATAGAGTCAAACCTCTTTTTTATTGTTCCAGAGCTTTCATCTGCAGCTAATATGCCTTTACCAGGCATTACCATTTGTTTTGCTATATTTTCTAGACTACTCATTTTTTCCTCACTTATTTTCTTAACACTTCAATCCCAGGTAATTTTTTACCCGCTATCATTTCCAAAAAAGCTCCACCAGCAGTGGATATATATGTAAAATCATTAACATAATTTGATTGGCTTATAGCAGCTACTGTATCTCCTCCACCAGCAACTGATATAATTTTACCATTTTTTGTCATCTTTGACAGAGTTTTTGCTACTGATGCTGTTCCAACATGAAAAGGGCTTTTCTCAAATAACCCTAGGGGGCCGCACCATAAAACTTCTTTCGTTTTAGAGATTTCTTCATCTATTATGGCTATGCTTTTTTTACCAATATCTAGAATTAATCCATCATTAGGAATATTTTCAATATTGTATTCAGAAAACTCTCCGCCTTCTCTTAAATTACTAGCAACTACAGCATCTACAGGTAAAATTATTTTGCATTTATTTTTTGATGCATTAGATATAATTTTTTTTGCTATTTTTACCATTGATTTTTCATTTAATGATTTTCCAATTTTTCTCCCTTGAGCCAAAAGAAATGTATTTGCCATTGCTCCGCCTATAACAATTGCATTTACATTATTTAATAGATTATTAATTAGATTGATTTTAGTTGAAATTTTAGAACCACCAATAATTGCTATTTTTCTTTTATTTTTTGATGATAAGAATTTGCCTATCGTTATAACTTCTTTTTCTAATGAACGCCCGCTATAAGATGGAACATAATCTGTTAATCCTGTAACAGAAGCATGACTTCTATGTGCAACTGAGAAAGCATCATTAACAAAAAAATCACAATTTTTAGCTAAATCTTTGGCAAAATATTTAAAATTTCTTTCTTCACCTCTGTGAAATCTAGTATTTTCCATTACAACAATGCTTCCGTCTGGAATTTTTTTTAGTAAATTTTCAAAATTCTTTCCAATATGATCCTTCGAAAAATAAATTTTACTTTTAGTTACTTTTTCAACTTTTGGAATTATATGTTTTAAACTCATTTTTTTATTAAATGAACCTTTTGGTCTTCCAAAATGCGACAGAATAACAATTTTACATTTATTTTTTTTTAATTCTTTAATGGTGGGTAATATACTTTTTATTCTTGTGATGTCTGTGACTTTTCCATTAATTGTTGGAAGGTTAAGATCGGCCCTCAAATAAACAGTCTTGCCCTTTAGATTATTTGTTAAAAGGTCATCAAGGTTCTTTATTTTTATCATTTTGATTTTATGAGTTTTCCTATAAGAGAAGCTGTGTCACCCATTCTATTGGCAAAACCCCATTCATTATCGTACCAGCTTAATATCCTTCCTAACCTTCCTTTGATAACTTGTGTTTGTGAAAGATCAAAAATTGAACTTAACGGATTGTGATTATAATCTATTGAAACCAATGGCTTATCTTCAACTCCAAGAACTCCCTTCAATTCTCCTTTTGAAGCTTTAATCATAGCATTATTTATCGTATTAACATCTATTTTTTTCTTAGAATTAAATACCAGATCAATCATTGAGACATTAGGAGTTGGAACTCTAACAGCTGTACCATCTAATCTGCCCTGTAGTTCAGGCAAAACTAATCCTACCGCTTTAGCAGCGCCTGTTGATGATGGTATCATAGATACAGACGAAGCTCTCGCTCTTCTTTCATCTGAGTGTAGGGAGTCTAAAATACTTTGATCGCCTGTAAAGGCATGCACTGTTGTCATGTAACCTTGATTGATGCCGCAAATTTTATTTATAACTTTTGCCACAGGTGCAAGGCAATTAGTTGTACAAGATGCATTAGAAATTATTTTATGACTTTTTCTTATTTTTTTATGATTAACTCCATAGACAACAGTTATATCGGCATTTGTAGCTGGAGCACTAATTAATACTCTTTTAGCGCCAGCATTTAAGTGCATTTGAGCTTTTTCTTTTGAGGTAAAAATACCAGTACATTCCATAACAACATCAACACCTAATTCACCCCAAGGAAGATCTTCAGGGTTTCTTTCAGAAAATATTTTTATTGATTTATTTCCTATACCAATTGATGATTTTTTCCCTGTTACTTTTTTTGAAAATATCCCATGAACAGAATCATATTGAAGAAGATGCGCATTAAATTTTGCAGACCCAAGGTCATTTATAGCAACTACATCGAGATCTTTCCGACCAGACTCAATTATAGCTCTTAAAGCCAATCTTCCAATTCTTCCAAACCCATTAATTGCAACTTTTGTAGCCATGTTATCCCCTTTATAATTTCTCTTTAATCTTATTAATTATATTTTCTTTATCAATGCCAAAGTTTTTATATAGTTGTTCTGCAGGAGCGCTTGCTCCAAATCCATTCATTCCAATAAATAAACCCTTATCACCAAGATAATTATGCCAACCAAGCCCAGTAGAGGCCTCAATACCTACTCTTAAACCGCTTTGTCCAAGAGTTTGGTCGATATAATCATTGTCTTGTTTATTAAATAGTT
Organism: Alphaproteobacteria bacterium; assembly: GCA_045565415.1. GTDB lineage: Bacteria > Pseudomonadota > Alphaproteobacteria > MED-G09 > MED-G09 > AG-430-B22. The sequence goes on from JBJLFK010000014.1 coordinate 27,241, forward strand.
CAAAAGAAGGAGCTGAAACAACTCGAGAATTAATTCCATCACTTTTTAATTCTTCATATACTTCGACAGCCAAAGAAACTTCTGAACCAGTTGCAATTAAGTTAACTTGGGTTTCCCCATCTGAACTTTTTATTTCATAAGCACCGAGTGAAGATTTATTCTTTTCTTCGTATGTATTTCTTAAATGAGGGCATCCTTGTCTACTAAGAGCAATAATACTTGGTCCTTTACTTTTAATTGCTAAAGACCAACACTCTGCAGTTTCAGTAGTATCTGCTGGTCGAAATACATTTAGATTTGGTATGGCTCTTAGGCTAGGTAAATGTTCAACAGGTTGATGTGTTGGACCGTCTTCTCCAAGACCAATTGAGTCATGCGTCATGACATGTATAACATTAATATCCATTAGAGCTGCTAATCTAATAGAGGGTCGACAATAATCAGAAAACACCAAAAAGGTTCCCGAATAAGGTATTAAACCTTTATGAAGAGCAATTCCATTCATTGCTGCTGCCATACCATGTTCTCTAATTCCGTAATGTATGAATCTTCCTGCAAAATTATTGCTGTCAATGATGTTAATATTTTTTGTTTTGGTATTATTTGATCCCGTAAGGTCTGCTGAACCGCCAATTGTATTCGGTAAAACTTTGTTGACTGTTTCTAAAACTTCCTGAGAAGATTTTCTTGTTGCCCAGCCAGGTTTTTCCTCAGAGAAAACTTTTTTGATTTCATTTATTTCTTTATCAAGTTCTTCAGAAATTTGACCATCAATATCCTTTAAGAATTCTATTTCTTTATCTCTATTACTTGATAATCTTTCTTCCCATTCTTGTCTTTTAGAAGAATTTTTTAAACCAACAAGTCTCCAAGCGTCCTTAATATCAGATGGAATTTCAAATTCTTCATAATCCCAATTAAGATTTTTTTTCATTTGTGCAATATCTTCTGAGCCCAATGGAGCGCCATGTGATGATGATTTTCCCTCTTTGGAAGGAGATCCAAATCCTATTTTTGTTTTACAGGCAATCAATGACGGCTTGTTTGATTTAATAGCCTCTTGGATTGCTTTTTCAATGTCTTCATGATTATGCCCATCAACTCTATTAACATCCCATCCTGAAGCTTCAAAACGCATAAGCTGATCAGTTGAATCCGATAGATCTATAGTGCCATCAATTGAAATATTATTATCGTCAAACAAAACAATTAATTTTGAAAGCTTTAGATGACCAGCAAGGCCAATTGCCTCCTGGCTAATTCCTTCCATTAAATCACCATCTGATGCTATTACATAAGTTTTGTGATCTACTATTGCATCACCATATTTCGCATTTTGTATTTTTTCAGCAATAGCCATACCAACAGCAGTTGATATTCCTTGACCAAGTGGACCAGTAGTAGTTTCAACCCCAAGTGTATGACCGTATTCAGGATGACCGGGTGTTTTGGAACCAAGTTGTCTAAAATTTTTAATTTCTTCTATGGTCATATCTGAAAAACCGACTAAATGATTAACAGCATATAAGAGCATTGAACCATGCCCGGCTGATAATACTATTCTGTCTCTATCAGGCCAATCAGGCTTTTGAGGATCAATTTTTAAAAATTTAGAATATAAAACAGTTGTAAAATCGGCAGCGCCCATAGGCATTCCTGGATGGCCACAGTTAGCTTTTTCTACTGCATCAGCTGCAAGAAATCTTATAGCATTAGCCATGTCATTAAGACTGACTTCATTATTAGGATTTTGTTTATCTTTTTTGTTCAATTTCAAGACTTAAAATATTTAAATTAATTAGAACAAAGATGAATTAAACGTCAATCTGAATCAAGCGATTCATTTTATTTATTATTTGTTGATGAATCATAGATTAAATGTATGATTAAAGTATTATGGATAACAGACTGAAAGAAATGAATGATTACATTTTGATGATTGAAAAAAAATCATCTGATTTAATAAAAAAATATCAAAAAACTAATCAAGATTTGAACTCAGCGATTCAAAAAATTGGTGAACTTACCAATAAGTTAGAGAAGAACGAATCATCTATTAAGGATGCTAAGAAAAATATTGATAGCTTGATTAATAAAATTAAAAGTGGAAGATTTTAGATAATTAAAATGAGCAATGTAACAATAGATATAAAAAATCGTGAATTCTTGATTGCGTGTGAAGATGGAAAAGAGGAAGAGGTTCTTGAATTAGCCAAAATTTTTTCTAAGCGAGTTTCAAGTTTATCTGAAAGACTTAACGATCTTGATCATGAAAGATTATTTTTATTAGCTGGTATTTTAGCTGAAGAAGATAATAAAAACTTACTTAAAGATTCTGGTTTAGAAAAAGCAATGACGAAAATAAAAAAAATTGCTGATAAATTTGATGATGTTGAGTAATAAAGTTTTCCTAAATTTAAATGGATTTTGTTGATCAAAAAAAAATAATTAGGGAAGAATTTCTTATAAAAAGAGAAAAGCTCAAAGAGAGCTTTGCTAGTGAAAATAAAAATAAATTAATTTCAAATCTCGATAAATTATTAAATAATACTAAATATATCTCTATCGCAGGTTACTATCCAGTTGGTTCAGAAATTGACTGTCTAGAAATATTAGAAAATTTTCAGAAGAAAGGCATTCATACAGCCCTCCCTTTTGTTAAAGAAGATAAATGTATTGAATTTAGAGAATGGAGAAAACAAGATATTTTAATTGAAGGAGTGTTTAACATTCCTTCACCAAAGAAAAGATCTATCGTTATTCCAGATCTTATTATTATTCCTTTAATATCATTTGATAAAATGGGTTTCAGACTTGGGTTTGGATCTGGTATTTATGATAGATCATTACCAAATTTTCCTAAAAGTAAAAAAATTGGACTTGCTTTTTCTGGTCAAATTAATAAAAGAGGGTTACCTGTTAGCAAATTCGATTATAAGCTCGATGCAGTAGTGACTGAAAAAGATATTTTTGTGTTTTAATGAGGATAACAAATTGAGAATAATGTTTCTTGGAGATATTGTTGGAAGATCAGCAAGAGAAAAGGTTACTAGGGAGTTACCCCGTATTAAGGCTGATTATTCGATAGATTTTGCTATTGTTAATGGCGAAAATTCTGCCGGAGGTTTTGGTATAACTGAGGATATTTGTAAAGACTTGTTCTCATCCGGAGTCGATTGCATAACTACAGGAAACCATCTTTGGGATCAAAGAGAAATTCTGGATTTTATTACTGATGAGGATAGATTATTACGACCTATAAATTTTCCAAATCATACTCCAGGATCAGGTTTTAATATATTTGAAACAGAAAAGGGTAAAATTTTAGTTATTAATGTCATGGGTAGATTATTTATGGACCCCCTTGATGATCCTTTCAAAATTATTGATGAAATTTTAACTAATAACGAACTTGGTAAAGATATTGATGCTATAGTTATTGATGTTCATGCTGAAGCAACATCTGAGAAAGTTGCATTAGGACATTACTGTGATGGTAGAGCTAGTTTAGTTGTTGGAACTCATACACATATACCTACAGCTGATCATCAAATTTTACAATTTGGTACTGGATATCAAACTGATGCAGGTATGTGTGGAGATTATGATTCTGTAATTGGCATGGAAAAAACAGAACCCGTAAGAAGATTTGTTGAGAAAACGCCAGGCAATAGATTTAGCCCTGCTCAAGGGGATGCAACAATTTGTGGAGTAATTATTGAAACAAATGATGATGGATTATGTGATAAAATTGAACCTTTACGATTAGGAGGGGTTCTCTCGAGCACTTAGAAATTATGGCTGGCCATTCCAAATTTAAAAATATTCAATACCGAAAAGGTGCACAGGATAAAAAAAGAGCAAAATTATTTGCAAAAATTTCTAAAGAAATAACAGTAGCAGCTAAATTAGGAATGCCTGATCCAGCATCAAATCCAAGACTTCGTTCAGCAATATCACTGGCTAGATCTCAAAATATGCCGAAAGATAATATTGAAAGAGCTGTAAAGAAGAGTAGTGACGAGAATTCAGAAACATATGAAGAGGTAAGGTACGAAGGATTTGGGCCTTCTGGGGTAGGTATTATTGTTGAAACATTAACTGATAACAGAAATAGAACTGCTGGAGATATAAGGGCAATTTTTTCTAAATGTGGTGGGAATCTCGGTGAGAATGGATCAGTAAGCTTTATGTTTAATCATTATGGAAAAATTAATGTTCCAAAAAGCATTATGGATTTTGAACAAATATTTGATATTGCCATAGAATGTGGTGCTGAGGATTGTGATTTAATTGACGATTTCTATGAAGTATCATGCTCAACAGAAGAGCTTCACAATACTGCCAGTCTTTTAGAATCTAAAATTAATGAAGATTTAGCTGCTCAATTAACTTGGAAGCCAGTAAATCTTGTTAATGTTGATGAAGAATCAGCTCATAAGATTATTGATATGGTTAATTCTTTAGATGATCACGATGATGTACAGGAAGTTTTTTCAAATTTTGATATATCTGAGGAATTGTTAGATAAATTATAAAAATAGAAGAGAAATATGGCTTCACCCCAGAAAGTTAAAGGCAAATCTTATGAAAATGCCAAAGCTAAATTTCTAACTGACATATTTGGGCAAACATTTATAAGAGTTCCAACATCAGGGGCTTTTTTAGGTGGTAAAAACTATGACAGAAGACTAGATATGTCTGATGGCCAAGTAATGGCTTTTAAAGGCGATATAATTCCTCCTGACGATTGGAAATTCTTTAATTGTGAATGTAAGTTTTATAAAGATTTTAAATTTCATCAATTATTCAATGAGTCAAAAGTTTTAGATTCTTGGATTGATGAAACAATCGATACATCAAATCAAGATGATATGAATCTAATTTTTATGAAATTCAATAATATTGGTGAATATGTTTGTTATGAAAAAAAAGAAAAATTTAGAGTAAAACAATTTCTTAATTATTATCGTAATTGGTGTTTCACCTCACATGAACAATTTTGGAATGAATATAATATCGAGAAGATTAGAAATAGATGCACTGGGCTTACAATATTATGAAACTAAAAAGAAACAAAAATGTCTTGTGATTTATCTGGTTCAATCGTTAAACAAACTCATTATTTTAAAGTTAGAGTATATTATGAAGATACAGATTTTACAGGAATAGTTTACCACGCAAATTATTTAAAATTTGCTGAAAGAGGTAGAACAAATTTTTTAAGATTACTTGATATAAATCACTCCATGCTTATTGAGTCAGAGGATTCTTCGTATTTTGTTGTTTATAAAATGGATTCAAAATTTATAGGCACAGCAAAAATTGATGATGTCTTAGAGGTGAGATCTTCCTTTAAAGGTATCAATGGTCCAAGGCTTACAATTGATCAAGATATATTTAAGGATGAGAAAAAAGTTTTTTCTGCTAATATAGAATTTGCGCTTTTAGATAAGAATGCAAAACCAAAAAGATTTCCTGAAGATATAAAATCAAAAATTGAAAAATATCTCAGTGAAAAATAATAATTGAGTTGATAATGCTTACAAAGTTAATAAAAGCTTTTGATTTATATGTTATGTCACCAAAAATAGCTATTGCTGTATCTGGTGGTCTTGACTCAATGGTTTTAATGAAATTGGCTAATATTTCAAAAAAAATTAACTCCAAGAATATTCATATTATTGTAATTGACCATAATCTTAGAGAGGGCTCAAAAGAAGAAGCGTTATTTGTAAAAGAAGAAGCTAGTAAATTAGGACTTAGGTCAACCATTTTGACTTGGAAAGGAAAAAAACCAACTTCAAAAATCCAAGAATCAGCAAGAAATGAGAGATACAATCTTCTTTTTAATTATTGTAAAGAAAATCATATTTCAGATTTATTTCTTGGCCACCATCTTGATGATCAAATTGAGAATTTTATTTTTAGAATGTTTAGAGGTTCAGGAGTTGTTGGACTAACTTCCTTTTCAAACTTTTCTAAGAGAGATGGTATTAATTTAATTAGACCATTAATCGAAATACCTAAGTCTGATTTATTGGTATTTGCAAAAAAACAAAAAATTAAATGGGTTGAAGACCCATCAAATTTAAACCTTAATTTTGATAGAATAAAGATCAGGAATTCGCTTCAAAATTTTTATGATAGTGGTTTTGATAAAAAATTATTTTTAAAATCAATTAATAAGCTAAAATCTATAAATGACGATATAGATTTTATTGCTGAAAGTTATGCATCAAAATATATAGAAGTTCATGAAAATATTTTCGTAAGTATTAGAAAAGAATTTTTTATCAATACACCAAATGAAATTCAAATGAGAATTGTCAAAAACTGTATTAGATTATTTGCTCCTGACAAGTTGTATTCCCCTAAAGATATAAAGATAATTAATTTACTGAAATGGATGAAAAAAAATTCAAATATTAAAGCAAAAACACTAGGTGGAACCTTATTCAAAAAAAATACTGATGAAATTCTATTATATAAAGAAGTTAAAAATTTAAATGGAATTAAATCGATTGATATCTCAAAATCAGAATTTAAATGTTGGGATAACAGATTTTTAATTAAAGCAAATAAAGATTTTAATGGAAAAATTTCTTATTTAGGTCCTGAAGGGGTAAAAGTTTTAAAGTCTAAGAAAATAGATATAAATAAAGCAAAAAAGAATGCTCCAATTGCTGCAGTTTATAGCTCTCCAGCTATTTGGGACAAAAAACGCCTTATTTCCGCCCCTATTTTTGATTATTTTATTAATAATAAGGTAAATATTGAAATTAAAAAAATTGGATATATGCTCTAGTAATTCAGAAAAAAATACTTATTTATACTAGAATATATAAGTAAATTTTTAGATAGGTGTAAATTGAATAACGGTAACTTAAAAAACTTTTTAGTTTGGGCAATTTTAGCTTTTTCACTATTGGGGTTATATAATTTGGTTCAAGGACCAATTACAGGACCTATGCAATCAGAAATAAGCTTTTCCCAGTTACTTGCAGAAGTTGATAATGGCAATGTAACAGATGTTGAGATATCTGGTGACTCAATATCAGGTCATTTTTCTGATGGAAGAGGTTTTTCTACTTTTGCACCTTCTGATCCAACTTTAATACAAAGATTATATGATAAAGGTGTTGTAATAAACGCAAAACCAACTAAAGAGGGCGGTCCAACTTTATTAGGAGTGCTTATTTCATGGTTCCCTATGCTTCTTTTAATTGCAGTATGGATATTCTTTATGAGACAAATGCAAGGTGGTGGCGGAAAAGCGATGGGCTTTGGAAAATCAAAGGCAAAATTACTTAATGAAAAAAATGGTATTGTGACTTTTGATGATGTTGCAGGAGTTGAAGAAGCAAAGGATGATTTACAAGAAATCGTTGAGTTTTTAAAAGATCCATCTAAATTTCAAAGGCTAGGCGGAAAGATTCCTAAGGGTGCATTATTAGTTGGACCTCCAGGGACTGGAAAAACTCTATTAGCTAGGGCAATCGCAGGTGAAGCAAGTGTTCCTTTTTTTACAATATCAGGTTCTGATTTTGTTGAAATGTTTGTTGGTGTTGGAGCAAGTCGTGTAAGAGATATGTTTGAGCAGGCTAAGAAGAATGCTCCATGTATAATTTTTATTGATGAAATTGATGCTGTCGGTCGTCATAGAGGCGCTGGTTTAGGCGGTGGTAATGATGAGAGAGAGCAAACTCTTAACCAGCTTCTTGTTGAAATGGATGGCTTTGAAACAAATGAAGGCATTATTTTAATAGCAGCAACCAATAGACCTGATGTTTTAGATCCAGCCTTATTAAGGCCTGGTAGGTTTGATCGACAAGTTGTTGTTCCAAATCCAGATATAATTGGTAGAGAAAAAATTCTAAAGGTTCACACTAGAAAAGTTCCAATGTCTTCTGATGTTGATATTAGGACTGTTGCGCGTGGTACACCAGGTTTCTCAGGCGCTGACTTAGCCAATATTGTTAATGAGGCTGCTCTTCTTGCTGCAAGAAGAGGAAAAAGAATGGTAACACATACTGAATTTGAGGACGCAAAAGATAAAGTAATGATGGGTCCTGAAAGAAGATCTATGGTTATGACTGATGATGATAAAAAGTTAACAGCTTATCATGAAGCTGGACATGCACTTGTATCTATAAATATAGAATCTTCTGATCCTATTCATAAGGCTACTATAATTCCAAGAGGTAGAGCACTAGGAATGGTTATGCGATTACCAGAAAGAGATCAAATTTCAATTACCCGTGAGAAAATGTATGCAAACCTCGCTGTTGCGATGGGCGGAAGAATTGCCGAAGAAATAATTTTTGGTCACGATAAAGTTACATCTGGTGCATCTTCAGATATACAACAGGCAACGCAATTAGCCCGAGCAATGGTTATGCAATACGGTATGTCTGATAAATTAGGTTTCTTAACTTATGGCGATAATGAGGAAGAGGTTTTTCTAGGTAGATCAGTTGCTAGACAGCAAAATATGTCAGAAGAGATTCATAATTTAGTTGATGCAGAAGTAAGAACTATTGTTGATGAATCTTATGAAAAAGCCGAAAAAATTCTTAAAGATAAGGAAAAAGATCTTCATACAATTGCTCAGGGTCTACTTGAGTATGAAACACTAACTGGCGATGAAATAAATGCTTTATTAGGTGGCGTAAAGCCATCACGTAACGATGACTCAGATAAAAGTGATTCTGAGAACCTTTCTGGATCTGTACCAAAAACGGGCAAGAAAACTGATAGTAATTCTAAACCTGGCCTTCAAGGCGCATAGTAAATAGGCTTTCTGATGGCTAAAAGTTTTTTTGGCACAGATGGTATAAGAGGAACAGTAAATACTGAGAGTCTAAATTCAGAAATTGCACTTAAGCTCGGACTTGCAGCTGGTAAAGTTTTTACTCGTGGAAATCATAAACATAGAGTCTTAATTGGCAAAGATACTAGAATATCAGGCTATATGCTAGAATCAGCATTAGAGTCTGGTTTTACATCATCTGGAATGGATGTGTTTCTTACTGGCCCAATACCAACACCAGCCGTTGCACATTTAACTCAAGCATTAAGAGCTGATTTAGGAGTAATGATAACAGCTTCTCATAATACTTATGAGGATAATGGCTTTAAACTTTTTGGTCCAGATGGCTATAAGCTTACCGACGAAAAGCAAACAGAAATTAATGAGTTAATGAATAGATCAGATATAATGAGTCTGCAGGATAAAAACCAAATAGGTGCTGCAAGAAGAGTTGATGATGCATTGTCGCGTTATATTGAATTTGCAAAAGCATCTTTTCCAAATTCTATGAGGTTAGATCATCTTAAAATTGTTTTAGATTGCGCAAATGGCGCTGCTTATAAAGTTGCGCCAATGATATTTTGGGAGCTAGGTGCTGATGTTATCGTTATAGGAGACAAACCTAATGGAAGAAATATAAATCAAGATTGTGGATCTACTAAAACAAAAGCTTTAAGAAAAAAAGTAAAAGATGAGAATGCCGATTTAGGGATTGCATTTGATGGAGATGGCGACAGATTAGCAATAATAGATGAAAATGGAGATCAAGTTAATGGAGACCATTTGCTTGCCATGATAGCATTATCACTTAAGAAAAAGAATTTGCTGAAAAGCAATAAAGTTATTTCAACAATAATGGCCAATCTATCACTAGAAAACTATCTTGATTCAATCGACCTTAAATTAATTAGAGCTAATGTTGGAGATAGATATGTGATTGAGGAAATGTTAAAAAGTGGTTCAAATTTTGGAGGTGAACCCTCAGGCCATTTAATAATTAATGATTTTTCAACCACTGGAGACGCTATTATTTCCTCATTGCAGGTTTTATCTTTAATGATTGAAGAGAATAAATCTATTTCGAATCTTACAAATCTTTTTCCTCTTATTTCTCAAAAACATTATGAACATATATCTGATGATAAAAAAGATATTTCAAACTCAATTCTGGAAAACCTTTCAAAAGAAATGAAAGAAAAAATTGGAAATGAAGGAAGAATTATTATTAGAAAGAGTGGAACAGAGCCATTAATTAGAGTAATGATTGAAACTGATAATCAAAATCTAAGCAACGAAATATTAGATGAAATCAAAATATCTTTAGCTCTTTTATAATAAATTATTCTTTTGTTTTAAAATATCATTGACTAATCTTATTATTAGTTATATCTGACTCTTGGGACACTCCTCCCCAACGAGGAGCAACTATCTGTAAGGGTAGACAAATGATAGAAAAACCGAAAAATAAGCCTGTGTGCTTAAATTTTTCTTCTGGACCATGTACAAAGAGACCTGGATGGTCAGTAGAAGTCTTAAAAAATGCATTATTAGGAAGAAGTCATCGATCCTCAGAAGGAAAGTTAAAACTTAGCACTGCGATTGATGAAACTAAAAGATTATTATCCATTCCTGAGAGTTATAGGGTAGGTATTGTTCCTGCTTCTGATACTGGAGCAATTGAAATGGCCATGTGGAATCTTCTTGGTTCAAGGCCTGTTGAAGTATTGTCTTGGGAAGTTTTTGGAAAAGACTGGAAAAAGGATGTTGAAGAACAACTAAAAATACCAGGATCTATTTATCATGATGTTGAATTTGGTTTATTACCTGATTTAGAAAATATTAATTTTGATAATGATGTCATTTTTACTTGGAACGGAACTACATCTGGAGCAAGAGTACCGAATGCTGATTGGATTCCTGATGATAGACATGGCGTAACTTTATGTGATGCAACATCTGCTGTTTTTGCTCAAGACTTGGATTGGTCTAAACTGGATGCAACAACATTCAGTTGGCAAAAAGTTTTAGGAGGTGAAGCTGCGCATGGTATTTTAATTTTAAGCCCAAAAGCTGTAAACCTTCTTGAAAGTTATACCCCTGAGTGGCCAATTCCGAAAATATTTAGGCTAACAAAAAATCAGAAATTAATTGAAGGTGTTTTTAGAGGTGAAACATTAAATACACCATCAATGTTGTGTGTTGAAGATTATTTAGATGTGCTTAAGTGGGTAGATAGCATAGGCGGATACAAAGGAACTATTGAAAGAGCCAATAATAATTTTTCAATTATTAAAGATTGGGTAAACCAAAGTGATTGGTTAACTTTTCTATGTGATGATGATGCAAATTTATCTAATACATCTGTATGTTTGAAATTTTCTAATGAATTATCTGAGCTTAGTGAAGATGATCAAAGAAGTTTTGCTAAATCTATTGGTAAAACATTAGTTGATGAGGAAGTTGCATTTGATATTGTTAATCATAGAAGCGCTCCACCTGGTTTAAGAATATGGGCAGGGGCAACAGTGGAATCTGAGGATATTATAAGATTATTACCTTGGATTGATTGGGCGCATCAAAAATTGGTAAATAAAACTGGAGATAAAAATGCCTAAAGTTTTAATTGCAGATAAAATGAGTAAAAAAGCTGAAAAAATTTTTTCTGAAAGAGGTTTAAATGTAGATGTTAAAACTGGTTTAGAGAAAGATGAGTTGCTTTCAATTATAGGAAAATATGATGGCGTGGTTGTAAGGTCATCAACTAAAATTACTGAAAAAGTTTTAGAAAAAGCAGAAAATTTGAAAATTATTGGTAGAGCAGGAATAGGGGTTGATAATATTGATGTTGATTCTGCTACCGCTAATGGTGTTGTCGTTATGAATACACCATTTGGAAACGCTATTACAACTGCAGAGCATGCTATTGCTCTAATGTTAGGTCTTATGAGAAATCTTCCTCAGGCAAATATATCCACTCATGATGGAAAGTGGGAGAAATCAAAATATATGGGCCAAGAAATTACAGGTAAAGTTCTAGGAATTATTGGATGTGGAAATATTGGTTCAATAGTAGCTGATAGAGCTAAAGGTTTGCGTATGCGAGTAATATCTTATGATCCATTCTTGACTCCTGAAAGAGCAAATATTCTTGGTATTAAAAAGGTTGAGTTAGATGAGCTTTTACAACAGGCTGATATTATTAGTCTTCATGTTCCAATGACTGAGCAAACAAAAAATATCTTAAATGAGAAAACTCTAGGTAAATGTAAAAAAGGTGTCAGAATTATTAATTGTGCAAGAGGAGGTTTAGTTGATGAGAAAGCATTAATTGATGCCATAGAAGATGGTACAGTTGATGGCGCAGCAATTGATGTTTATGAGGTTGAGCCAGCTAAAGAGAGTATTTTATTTGGGAATGATAAAATAATTTGTACACCACACCTAGGCGCTTCTACAATAGAGGCTCAAGAAAATGTTGCTATTCAAATAGCCGAGCAAATGTCCGAATATCTAATTGAAGGCGCGGTAACAAATGCTTTGAATATGCCATCTATAAGCGCTGATGAAGCACCAATTTTAGGACCGTTCGTCAAACTTTCTGAACAACTTGGATTATTTGCAGGGCAACTTATGTTATCTAATTTTAATAAGATTGAGATTGAATATGTTGGAATAATTTCTGATTTTAATTGCGCGCCGATAACATCTGCTGCGGTATCTGGAATTTTAAAACCGTCTTTATCAGACATTAATATGGTTAGTGCACCTTCAATTGCACGTGAGAAAGGTATTACAATTAGTGAAGTTAAAAAAGATGAAAGTAGTGCATATGAAAGCTATATTAAAGTGACCTTACACACCAAAAAAGATAGCTTTTCTATTGGAGGAACTGTTTTCTCTGATGGCAATCCACGAATTGTACAAATAAATGGAATAAATTTAGAAGCCGAGTTGAATAGAAATATGCTTTATGTAACTAATAAAGATCTTCCAGGTTTGATAGGTCATCTAGGCTCTATATTGGGTAATGAAGGAATAAATATAGCAAGTTTTAATCTAGGTAGAAATGCCCCTTTGAAAGATGCAATGGCTTTAATAGGTGTTGACTCTGAGATTAATTCAAATGTTATGGAAAATGTAAAGAAACTTGAATCAATTGTAACAGTTAATAATTTAATTTTTAATATTAAATAAATATAGAGGATTATATGGCAAATGTAGTAGTCGTCGGATCTCAGTGGGGAGATGAAGGAAAGGGAAAGATAGTTGACTGGCTATCAAGCAGAGCAGATGTAGTGGTAAGATTTCAAGGCGGCCATAACGCGGGACATACATTAGTTATAGATGGAAAAACTTATAAACTATCATTATTTCCATCAGGAATCGTTAGGGAGGATAAAGTATCAATAATTGGTAATGGTGTGGTTGTGGACCCTTGGGCATTTGCTAAAGAATTAAAAATCCTTATTAATCAAGATGTTAAAGTAAATTCGAAAAATCTAAAAATTGCTGAAAATGCTTCCTTGATACTTCCTGTTCATAAAAATCTTGATATTTTAAGAGAACATAAAAGCTCAAATGATTCAAAAATAGGAACTACAAAAAGAGGAATTGGCCCAGCATATGAAGATAAAGTCGGGAGAAGATCTATAAGGGTTGGTGATTTAAGAGATTCAAAAGCTTTAAAAGTAAAAGTTAATAATCTTGTTGATCATCATAATATAATTCTCAGAGGTATGAATGAAGAAGAAATAAATCCAGATATTATCTATGATGATTTAACTGAAGTTTCAGAAATTATTAAGCCGTTTATTACTAGAACCCAAGAATTTCTTATTCAAACAAGAAAGGATAGAAAGCGAATTTTGTATGAAGGTGCTCAAGGTGCATTACTGGATATTGATCATGGCACATATCCATATGTAACTTCATCAAATACCATCGCATCTGCGGCTGCAACTGGATCAGGTCAAGGTATAAAATCCATAAATTATGTATTAGGAATAACTAAAGCATATACGACAAGGGTAGGTGAGGGACCATTCCCGTCTGAGCAAGATAATGATGTTGGAAATGAGCTTGGTGAAAAAGGGCATGAATTTGGAACTGTTACAGGAAGAAAAAGAAGATGTGGCTGGTTTGATGCTGTCCTAGTTAGACATGCAATTGAGGTATCGGGTATTGATGGAATGGCTCTCACAAAACTTGATGTACTTGATGGATTTGAAAAAATTAATATTTGTACCGCTTATGAGCTTGATGGTAAAAAAATTGATTATTTTCCATCTTCGTCTGAAGAACAATCAAGAATTAAACCTATTTTTGAAGAATTTGATGGATGGGACACAACAACTTTTGAAGCTAGGCTTTGGAAGGACTTACCTGCAGAAGCTGTTAAGTATGTTAAAAGAATTGAAGAATTAACAGGTACCCCAGTTGCGTTATTATCAACTAGTCCAGAACGAGAAGATACAATATTAGTAAAAGATCCTTTTGAGGATTAATATTGAATTTCAGATAAAACCATTATAATAATATTGATGTCCGAGGGGTGCTATTTGGCTGAGAAGGAATAAACCTGACCCTTTGAACCTGATCCGGTTAATGCCGGCGTAGGAATTGGATTCTTATAAACGCCTATTAATTTGGATCTCTATTTAGATTGAATATTTATTTGGAGGAACCAATGAAATTTTTTTTAACTATCTTTTTTTTATTCAGTGCGACATCTTTATATGCTTATGACACAATCGATGAAATTGTTGTAACTGCAGAGCTTACAAACAATTCTTTATATAAACTGCCTTTAAGTGCATCAGTTATTGATGAAGAGTTTATTAAGAATAGAGATGCACAACACATTGAAGACATCTTATTTACAATACCTAATATTAATTATTCAACAGGATCGTCTAGAGGTAAATTTTTACAAATTCGTGGAATTGGAGAGAGAAGCGAGTTTACTGAACCTGTAAATTATTCTGTAGGGGTTATTATAGATGGAATTGACTTTACAGGTATATCATTAGCTGCAAGTACTTTTGATATTGAGCAAATAGAAGTTTTGAAAGGTCCTCAAGGAACAATTTATGGAGCCAATGCTCTAGCTGGTTTAGTAAATATAGTTTCGAAAAAACCAGAAGAAGTATTTCATTCTGAAATTTTAGGATCATTATCAGAATTTAATGGTAGAAGCTTAGGTTTTGTCTTTACCGGACCATTAAATGAAAATTCTGGATTTAGATTTGGTATCAAAAAGTACGAGAGTGATGGTTTTATAAAAATCAACACTTAGAAACAGATGAAACAAATAATATTGATGAGTTTGTTTCGCGTTTTAAAATCTATATGGATTCTGATGATCAATTGTTAGAGGTTAACTTAATATATTCTGATGTTGATAATGGTTATGACGCGTTTAGTTTGGACAACACTAGAATAACTCTTTCGGATGAGCCTGGGCATGACCGTCAAGAGACATTTTCTGGTTCTCTTAAATATTTAAAAGAGTTTACTAAAATAAATGTAGAAGTTTTATTGAGCTTTGCAGATTCAGATCTTGAATATGGCTATGATGAAGATTGGAGTAATACAGGAATATGTGATCAAACATCATGCGATTCAAAAGTATTTGGTTTTGATTGGTGGTATTCATCTTTTGATAATTATTATAGAAATAATGAGAACTTCACTTTAGATACTAGATTGTTATCAAAGGTAATAATGACTGGGTTTTAGGATTATATTATAGAAATCAAAAAATAAACTTAGTCAGAGAATATACATATTTAGAAAATAATTTTAAAAGTTCATTTGATACTGAAAATATAGCCTTATATGGACAATATAAATATCCATTCTCAGAAACTATCGATATTGAAGTTGGCTTAAGAATTGAATCAAGGGATGGCGATTATATTGACAACAATGGTCCTGCCCCAGATGGATTTTTCTGTATAGCAATTTACCCAAAACCTGAAAGTTGCTTATTTAATAATGAGTATAATAATTCCGAGGATTTTTGGGGCGGAAAAATAGTTATTAAAAATCAAATTAGCGACAATTTACTCAGTTATTTCCTTATTTCACAAGGTTATAAGCCAGGTGGGATTAATATTGAAGGAAATGTAAGTAATGAAAATTTGGAATATGATTCAGAAACAATGATTAATTATGAAATAGGTTTTAAAGGAAATTTAAATAAAAATTTTTTATTTCAAACTTCTATATTTTATCAAGATCGCGAGGATGTCCAAACAAAACAAAGTATAGTGACATCAATTAATTCTGGCGAGCAAGGTGGGTTATGCCCATGTAGTTTCACTGATTATATTGGTAATGCTGTAAAAGGATCAAATTACGGTTTAGAAATGGAATTAATCTGGTTAATAAATAATAAAATAGATTTATTCTTCAATTTAGGGCTATTAGAAACTGAGTTTAATAATTACTTAAGTTTTTCACATGTTGACTCAGACCTTGCAAATGGAATCCCAGTTAATTTAAATGGAAGAGAGCAGTCTCATGCTCCTCGTTATCAATTAAGCTTAGGTATAAATTACAAAATAACAGATAATTTATTTATTAAGTTTGATATTGAAGCAAAAGATAAGTTTTATTTTTCTGATCGTCATAATGTTCAATCAGATGATTATGTATTGTTTAATTTATTATTAGGATATCAAAAAGAGTCTTGGGAATTTAATATATTTGGTAAAAATTTAAGTAACGAAGATTATCAAACTAGAGGGTTTGGAAGTTTTGGTAATGATCCAAGAAAATTTTATGCTACAGAACCATATTTTCAATTTGGTGCCCCAAGAGTTATTGGAATAAACGGAAAAAGAAAATTCTAGTAATATGTTTATAGCTTTAGAAATTTTTGCAGTAATTTTTGCCCTTCTTTATTTATTTTTAGCTATGAAGCAACACATTGCTTGTTGGTATGCGGCTTTTATAAGCACATTAATTTATATATTAATATATTGGGATGTTTCGCTTTATATGGAATCGTTACTTAATTTCTACTATCTTTTAATGGCTATATACGGCTGGATTAATTGGAATAAAAAATCTCAAATAGATAAAAATTATGTTATTTCGTGGTCATACCAAAATCATATTATAGCAATATTAATAATTATAATTTTGACTATCATTTCTGGTTTTTCTCTTCAGAAAACAGATGCTGTGTATCCATATTTAGATTCTTTTACTACATGGGCTTCAGTTGTGACTACATTTATGGTTACTCAAAAAATACTTTCAAATTGGATATTCTGGATAATTATAAATTCAATAGCAATTTTTCTTAATTTTGATAGAGAGTTATATCTTACTGTGATTTTATTAATGACATACCAGGTAATGTCTATTTATGGATATTATCAATGGCGAAAGAGCTATTATGAATACAAATCACAAAATTAAATTTTTATTAGAAAATGTAAGTGATTTAGATCTTAATATTGATGATGCAGAGATCTCCCGTCTTATAAATGGTAAGACAAATGATAGTTATTTACTTGATTTTAAAAAATTCAAATTAGTTTTAAGATTAAATAATAAAAATTCTTTGAATTTAGGAATCAATAGAAAAAATGAATCATTAATTTTACAGTCTTTAGATAAAAAAAATATCATTCCTAATTTAGTCTATATGGACGATTCATATGAATTTATAATTTATGAATATATTGAAGGAATTGAATTAGACCTCAGGAAGACTAATACTGAAGATAGAAATAAATTATTAAGTTTAATAGAGTTGTATCAGGATATAAAAATAGATTTACCAAAATTTAATTACTTGAATCATGTCAGCTTATATTGGAAAAAAATTAAAAAAATCACATATATAAGTGACTCAAGAGAAAATAAAATGGAGGCCTTCTTGGTTAATCTGAGTAATTTTCAAAAATCAAATTGGCCCGCTTTGTTAACCCATCATGACCTAGAGGCAAATATTTTAGTTACTGATAATGGTTATAAAATTATTGATTGGGAATATGCTGGCAATGGCTTTCATGATTTTGATAGATATTCTATTGGTTTAATAGAAAAAAATGAAATGATTGATGATTTAATAATGATTATGAACGATCTTTGGGCAGAAATTAATTGTCAAAGCTAGATATCAATAATATTTTTATCTTTCATTAGTTTTTGTATTTCTTCTTTTATTTTCTCTAAAGCTCTAACTTCTATTTGTCTTACCCTTTCTCTGCTAATGTCATATTTTTCACTTAACTCTTCTAAAGTTGTTGTCTCTTCACTAAGGCGTCTTGTTTGAACAATATCTAGCTCTCTTTCATTAAGCACATTTAATGATTTAGATATTAGATCTTTTCTAATGCTATCTTCCTCTTTTTCAGCATATTCCTCTTCCTGACTGGGCGTATCAGCCTCTATCCAATCTTGCCACTCAGTTTGAGAGCCATCATCTGATGAAATCTTTGCATTAAGCGATGGATCTGCACCAGATAACCTCCTATTCATATTAACAACTTCTTTTTCTGGGACATTTAATTGTTTAGAAATCTTTTCTAAGTTTTCAGGATTTAAATCTCCATCTTCATACGCTTGAATTTGGTTCTTTGCCTTTCTTAAATTAAAGAATAATTTTTTTTGAACAGCTGTAGTTCCTATTTTTACTAAAGACCATGATCTAAGAATATATTCTTGCATAGCTGCCTTTACCCACCAGAGAGCATATGTCGCTAATCTAAAACCTTTTTCAGGATCAAACTTCTGAACAGCTTGCATAAGTCCAACATTTCCTTCAGACATAATATCTGTAATTGGTAGGCCATAACCCTTGTACCCCATGGCTAGTTTTGCGACTAATCGTAAATGACTTGTTACAAGCTTATGAGCTGCATCAGTATCACCATGAATACTTAGTCGAGTTGCTAGGGTGTATTCCTCTTCAGCACTTAACATAGGAAATTTTTTTATTTCATTAAGATAATTACTTAGAGTTACATCTCCAGATAATACAGGTAAATTGCTTATTTTTTTATTTTTAGCCATAACACTCTAATAACATATGGGTATGATTCGATGCAAATTAAAGTATATCCGATACTTCTTGCATAGCATGGGGTAAATTGGTTTCAAATAGCATATTCTTCTTTGATGTTGGGTGTTCAAATCCTAATTTATATGCATGCAACGATTGTCTGTTTGAAGCATTTAATAAAATATTTCTAATTGCATCATCGTATTTATTTATTTTTGATTTAAACCCAGTGCCATAAACTTGATCACCGATAACTGGAAGACCTATATGTGTTAGATGAACTCTTATTTGATGTGTTCTTCCTGTTTCTAAATTACATTGGATTTTAGAAATATCTAATTCTTTATTAAACTTAATTCTTTTCCAATGTGTAATGGCAAATCTTCTTCCTTTTTTTTCTTCTTTATAAACAGCCATTTTTTTTCTATTTTTATTTGATCTTCCTATAAATGTTTCAATTTTTCCTGATTGAATATTTGGAATACCCCAAACTAATGCTTTATAGGATCTTATTAATTTTCCATCTCTACCATGATTGGCAAATTGTTCTGATAAGCTTTCATGAGTATTATCATTTTTGGCTATTACCATGATACCACTTGTATCTTTATCAAGCCTATGAACTATTCCAGGTTTTTTTTCACCTCCGATACCAGATAAACTTTCACCACAATGTGCAATTAATGCATTTACTAAAGTACTATCATAATTTCCTGGGGCAGGGTGCACAACAAGACCAATAGGTTTGTTAATAACAATTAAATCTTTATCTTCATAAAGAATTTCAAGAGGAATTTCTTGAGCTATAGGTTTTGGATCGATTGGTTCTGGAATATTAATATAGTAACTTTCCTCTGAGGCAACCTTTTTAGAGGGATCCTCTATGGGGATATGTCTATTATCATAAACTTTAAATACATTGCCCTCATTTATTAGATGCTTAATTCTTGATCGACTTAAATTAGAAATATTATTTGATAAAAATTGATCAAGTCTCAAACCTAATTCCGCAATAGATACTTTATATGTTATTGTTTCTTTTTTGGACGACATAGCATGAAACTCTTTAAGCAACATGATAGATATACCATTATATTAATGTTAATCGTAATTATTCTTGGTTTAGCGATAATTGTAAGTTTTTTTATAGTTGTAACAACTATTGTTTATAGAGGTATTCAACTAGCCCTATAAAATGACGACCACATTCTAATCCCAAATAACATTGAAAGAATCCATAATATTAGTTCTACATAATTTGGATCACTGTTGTACCCAAAGAAACCCTTCATGAATACACCAACATTCCCTTTATCATGCAGCAAATGGTAATATTTTTCTTTGGATTCATCATAGGTATAAAATAATTCATTTTCATTGTTATCCAATGAAGATTTTGGCTGAAGGATATTCCAAACTCTTTGTATATTGTTTTTATCAATTGTTTCATTTTTAACTAAATAAGATTCAACTTCATGTGTTCCATACGCAATCATTCCAGAAGCAAATAAAACTAGCAATAAAGTTGTAGCTTTAAAAAATGATCTTAGATTTACTTTCTTTCCTTGCACTACAACTGCATAGCCGATGAAAATAGCCAATATTGCACCTGTGAAAAAACCTAAATAAGAGAAACTTCCAGTATTTGTAACACTGGCAATAAGAAATAAAGCGGTTTCAAAACCTTCCCTTAAAATTGAAAAGAAGACTAAAAGAAACAGGGCAAAACCTGAACCGGCTATAGCATTTTTAACTGAATTTTCTATTTCTTTGCGATCACTAACATGTTTTGCCAACCAAAAAATAACATAAAATAGGATACCGGCAGTTATATACATGAAAATAGCTTCGAAAAGTTTTTCATAAGAAGTATTACCGACACTTTCATTTATAGATGTAAGAAGAAAACCAACAATAGCGCTTGCAAATAATGAAGCAGCAACACCGTACCAAAGAACTCTCTTCTCAGCGGTTAAGTTATTTTTATCTAAAATTGTATAAATAATTCCAATAATTAAAGAGGCTTCTAAGCACTCTCTAAAAGTTATAATAAATTCATTCATATAATTTCCGTCCAATCTAAATATATCAATTATTTTTACTATTAATGTAACTAATAATTATTTGCAAGTTGTATGATTTATAACATTTGTTATGCAGCTTACAAAATAAGTAATTTTTCTTGTTGCAATTGATTATTAATTGCGTTAGTAATTGCGAATGATTATTAATAACAAAATCATATTTTAATTATTTGGGGAGAAAACCAATGAAAAAATTATTTTTATGTACTTTTGCTTTTGCTCTAATTGCATCAAATACTTCTTCATTTTCACAGGATGTAGAAGAAATTGTTGTTAAGGGTAAAGTACTTTATTCAGATCAGGTGACAGCATTAAAAACACCTGTTCCTATTATTGATGTGCCACAAACTCTATCAATTGTTACGGATGATGAAATTCGTAAACAAGGTTTTAGAGAGCTTGGTGATATCGTTCGCTATACTCCAGGTGTTAATACATCTCAAGGTGAAGGTCACCGTGATTCTATCGTCTTTAGAGGCGTAAGGTCTACAGCAGATTTTTATCTTGATGGCGTAAGGGATGATGTTCAGTATTACCGTTCATTATATAACTTAGAGCAAGTGGAAATCCTTAGAGGACCTAATGCTCTTTTATTTGGGCGTGGTGGTACAGGTGGTATCATTAACAGAGTTACTAAAAAAGCTGTCTTAGATGAGCAGTTTGGTTCATTTGATATGGGCGCTGACTCTTTTGGAGCATTTGATTTTGCTGTGGATTATAATGTATCTACTGGTGAAAAATCTGCTTTAAGAATTAACTTTCATAGTGACACTCTAGAAAATCACAGAGATTATTTTGATGGTGATCGTTATGGATTTAATCCAACTTTAAGACTAGAGCTTAGTCCTGTAACAACATTAGATTTATCTTATGAACACGCTGATCATGAAAGATTTATTGATCGTGGTGTACCTACACTTAATGGAGAACCAGTTGAAGCTTTTGAAGAAATAGTTTTTGGTGACACTGATACCAACTTACAAACACTTAGAGCTGATATTTATCGCTTAAATTTAAGCCATGAGTTTTCTGACACTAGAAAAGGTAATCTTGTTGTTCAATACAGTGATTTTGCAAAAATGTATAAAAATTATTACGCATCAGGTTACTCCGGTGGAGATACATTTACAGCGGATGGTTATAAAGACCCTACAGAAAGAACTAATTTAATAATTTCTGGTAACATTGTTAATGAATTTCAAACTGGATCAGCAAAACATACTCTATTAGTTGGAGCTGAAATTATTGATACTGAAAATGAAAACTATCGTTACAACACATTCTTTATCACTACAGAAGATGATAACGAAGTATTCAATATCACTAGACCAATAAACTTTGGAGTAAATGCGGCTGGTGTCAGAACTTATAACGACTTTACCGCAGACCTTAAAAGCTCTACACAGTCAGATATTGAAGTAACTTCTATTTACATTCAAGATCAGATTGATGTGACTGATAAATTTAAAATATTGTTAGGTGGTCGATTTGATAATTTCGATATAACTGTAAGAGATGTTAAAAAAGGCACTTCTGAGACTAGAGAGGACGAAGAATTTTCACCAAGAGCTGGTTTGATATTTAAACCACAAGAAAATGTATCTCTTTATGTAAGTTATGCTGAAAGCTTTCTTCCAAGATCTGGTGAGCAGTTCAAAAAACTTGACGCAAACGCTGCTAGATTAGATCCAGATGTGTATGAAAGCACTGAAATTGGAGTAAAGTGGGATATCAGACCTGGATTAAGCTTTACTGCTAGTTACTTCGATAGTGAGCAAACAGTAGCTACTCGCGACAGCGATACAGGAGAAAATTCTGAGATTGTTGGTCTACAAGTTGATGGTATTGAGCTTGAACTTAAAGGGCAAGTTACAGAAAAACTATCATTAGCTATAGGTTATAGTGATCTTGATGGCGAGACAGCTAAAGGTGGCGAACCAAGAGAAATACCAGAATATACGGCTTCTCTATGGGCGACATATGAAGTTAATGATCGCTTTGGTATAGGTTTTGGAGTTACAGCACAGGGTGAGTCAAATATTAAAAATGATAAACCAGGTTTAATACTTCCTGATTATACTAGAGTAGATTTTGCAGCATATTACGACCTAGCTGATGATCTAAGTATTCAATTAAATGTTGAAAATGTGACAGATGAACTTTATTTCCCACATTCTCACAGTACTCACCAAGCATCAGTAGGTGAGCCTTTGAATGCTCGTATTTCACTAAGGAAAACATTCTAACTTTTATGAACAATCTGTCTGCATAGTTATTAGGGCATCTATGTAGACAGTAAGAAGAGGGGTATGATGACTAGACATTTGCGAGATTTGACATCCACTGAAAATCTTTTAGTAGTAAGCTCAAGATTCTGGTTCAAAGCTCATATGTTTAGATGTAATACCCCTCTAATTCTTTTAAGAGATGTTTTTAAATCTGCTAATTTATCTAATTCTATTAGAGATTTTCATTCAGTAATGATGGCTGTAGCTCATATGACCAAATCTAAATTATCACCAAATTATCAAACTCCAGTTACTGGTGTTGCAGAGGAATTATTAATTAAAATAATTAGACTTGCTCAAAGAGGTGATGATGAAGAGCTCAATAAAATATTCTCTAAATTCTTTTTTGAGGGCGACTCTGCACACTTTATTAATGCTGCTAACAATGTAGCTGAAAATTTCTTCAGGAATAATTTTATTATTAAAAGCGATGTAAATGAAAATATTTTTTATCAGGAATTAGATAGAAAAGAATATGCAGTAAACTAATTGTCTAGCTATATCTCTTCCCCCTAAGTTAAGAATGCTAGATTATGTGAGAGATAACTCTCACTAAAGATAAGGGTCAAGGAGTTATCTTTGGCCCTTATTATATTTGGTTATGAATTATTTGTTCTTCAACTCTGTCAAAACCAAGAATATTCCATGCTTCATCAATAGAATTAACAAAACTCTGAATATCTTTCTTAGAATGTTTTGGTGTTATTGTTACCCTTAATCTTTCATCGCCTTTAGGAACAGTAGGATAGAAAACCGGTTGAATATAAATTCCAAATTTATCTAAAAGCAATTTTGATATTTGTTTACACTCTAAAGGACCTTTAACAAGGATTGGAACAATATGACTATCGTTATCAATGAATGGGACTTGAATTGATTTTAAACCTTCTCTAATAAATTTTGAATTTCTTCTAATTCTTAATCTTAAGGTTTCAGATTCCTTAGTTAGTTCAATGCTTTTTATTGATGCCGCTGCAATTGAAGGATTTATTGATGATGTAAAAATAAAACCGGATGCGAAACTTCTGATATAATCAATGATATTTGCATTAGCAGCAACATAACCACCTAATTGACCAAAGGATTTTGATAATGTGCCATTGATAATATCTATCTGATCACTTAATCCTAATTCTTCTGCAATTCCTCTTCCTTCATTCCCATATAAGC
>JBJLFK010000015.1:0-12233 GCA_045565415.1 Alphaproteobacteria bacterium
TATATAGTCTATGCATCATATACTCATGAAATAATTTTTGATTATCATGATAAGGATATTTATTGGTGCACTGCTGATGTTGGTTGGGTAACTGGACATTCTTATATAGTTTATGGGCCTCTAGCTAATGGAGCCACCACCTTAATGTTTGAAGGAGTTCCAAATTATCCATCTAATTCAAGGTTTTGGGAAATATGCGATAAACATAGTGTGAATATTTTTTATACTGCTCCAACTGCAATAAGAGCACTTATGAAAGAGGGAGACGCACCAGTCAAATCAACTAGTAGAAAAAGTATACGATTACTTGGTACTGTTGGAGAACCGATTAATCCAGAGGCTTGGATGTGGTATTTTAATATAGTGGGAGAAAAAAAATGCCCAATAGTTGATACTTGGTGGCAAACAGAAACTGGGGCAACATTAATCTCGCCTTTACCTGGTGCTACAGATTTGAAACCAGGATCAGCCTCAAAACCTCTACCGGGCGTAAGACCTGCCCTCCTAGACTCTGAAGGAAATATTTTAGAAGGAGAAAATGAAGGAAATTTGTGTATAGCCGATAGTTGGCCTGGACAAATGCGAACTGTTTATGGGGATCATAAAAGGTTTATTGAAACTTATTTTAGTCAATATGATGGTTACTATTTCACTGGAGATGGATGTAAAAGAGACAAAGAAGGCTATTATTGGATAACTGGAAGAGTGGATGATGTTATAAATGTTTCTGGTCATAGAATGGGGACAGCTGAAGTAGAAAGCGCCCTAGTTTCTCATGGAAAAGTATCTGAAGCCGCTGTTGTAGGTTTTCCTCATGAAATTAAAGGTCAAGGAATTTATGCGTATGTAACTCTTAATGCTGGAGAAAACGGTAACGAAGAAATTAGAAAAGAGTTAATAAACTGGGTAAGAAAAGAAATTGGTCCAATAGCTAGCCCAGATTTAATTCAATTTGCACCAAATTTACCAAAAACGAGATCAGGAAAAATCATGCGCCGTATCTTAAGAAAAATCGCTGAAAATGACTATTCAGAATTAGGTGATACATCAACGCTAGCCGAACCTATGGTAGTCGATGAATTAATAGAAAATAGACAAAATAAATAAATTCATGAAAGCAATTGTAATAACTGACAACAAACTCAACTGGGTAGACAACGAGGATCCAGATTGCAAGGATAATGAAGTCATTATTAAAGTTAAAGCCACTGCTGTTAATAGAGCAGACCTTGCCCAAAGAGTAGGCCTATACCCTGCTCCTCCTGGAGCAAGTGAAATTCTTGGACTTGAATGCAGTGGGATAATTCAAGAAATTGGGAGGAATGTTGTTAACAGAAAAGTAGGTGATGAAGTTGTTGCATTACTTGCTGGAGGTGGATATGCAGAATATGTTTCATGTCCCGAAGTTCAAACTCTTCCTCTTCCTAAAAATATAAACTTAAACGATGGTGCAGCTATACCCGAAGTTTTTGCAACTTGTTGGCTAAATTTATTTATAGAAGGTAATTTAAAAAAGGGTGAAAAAGTTTTATTTCATGCTGGAGCTAGTGGAATAGGAACTGCAGGAATTCAACTTTGTAATATTTTTCAATGTGAGTCATATATAACCGCTGGAAGTGAAGAAAAAGTTGAATTCTGTATAGATCTTGGTTCTAATGCTGGCACTGTTAGATTAGAAAATTCATTTAAAAGTTTTAAAGACCATTGCCCTTCTGGATTAGATATTATACTCGATCCTGTTGGCGCAAATTATTTTGAAGAAAACTTAAATAATTTAGCTATTGATGGAAGATTAATAATTATTGGAATTTTAGGTGGAGTTAATGGAAAGATAAATATTGGCAATCTATTAATGAAAAGACAAAAAATTATTGGATCAACAATTAGATCAAGATCAATTGAGGTAAAAGGCAAAGTGATGAACGCGTTATATGAAAATATTTGGGATCATTTCGAAAAAAAAATAATTAAACCTATCATTTATAAAAAATTACCTATTAGAGAAGCAGATCAAGCACATAAAATAATGGAAAATAACAACAATATTGGAAAAATTATTCTTGAAGTTTTTTAATTATTTAACTGCCTGAAGCCCTTTATCAATAGTATTTTCAAATCTATCAAACAACTCATGAATTTCATTTTCTTTAATAATTAAAGGCGGACAAACAGCTAATACATCTCCAATAGCTCTCAAAATTATACCTTCACTGTGCCCAACTTCAGCTAGAACAGGGCCTGCACTTCCTATAGGATCAAAAGGAGCAGAAGTTTCTTTATCTTTAACTAATTCTACTGCACCCATTAAACCTACACCTCTTGCTTCTCCAACTAATTCCTTTTTTTCTAGATTTTTTAGTCTTTCTTGGAAAACTGGCGCTAAAGATGAAACCCTTTCCATAAGACCTTCTTCTTCAAGAATTTTAATATTTTCAAGGGCAACTGCACATGCAACAGGATGTCCAGCTGAAGTAAACCCACTTCCATAAAGATTGTTCTTTACAGTATTTTCAGCAATAGGCTCATACATTTTGTCTGTCATCAGAACTACACCCATAGGTATATAATTTGATGTAATTTGTTTTGATAAAATTATTAGATCCGGCTCTATGCCATAAAGTTCACACGCGAATCTTTTTCCAGTTCTACCAAAACCATTAATAACTTCATCCGCAACAATCAAAATATCGTATTTCTTACATACTTCTTGAATCTTCTTCCAATATGTTTTTGGAGGTACAATTAATCCTCCAGCACCCATTACAGGTTCACCAAAAAAAGCTGCAACAGTTTCTGGTCCCTCTTTAATAATTAAATCCTCTAATTCATTTGCACACCTCGTAGCAAACTCTTCTTCAGTTTCGCCTTCTTGACCTTCTCTCCAATAATGAGGACATCTAGTATGTAGAACCTGTTTAATTGGTAAATCAAAATCATTATGCATCAAAGGAATACCAGTAAGACTTCCTGATGCTATTGTTATTCCATGATATGCCTTAAATCTTGATATAATTTTTTTCTTTTCAGGTCTATTCAAGGCATTGTTGTAATACCATATCATCTTCATAGCAGAGTCATTTGCTTCAGATCCAGAATTTGTATAATGAGCATGAGTCATATTTAAACCAACAATTTCAGTTAATTTTTGAGAAAGTTGGGCAACTGCGGGATGAGATTTATGAGTAAATGAATGATAATAAGGTAATGTTTCAAGTTGCTTCTTTGCTGCCTCTACAAGTCTTTCTTCGCCAAATCCAACTGCTACTGACCATAAGCCTGCCATAGCTTCAATGTATTCGTTACCTTGATCATCCCAAACCTTTATTCCTTTACCTTTTGCAATAACCATTGGTCCCTGATTTTCAATT
Organism: Alphaproteobacteria bacterium; assembly: GCA_045565415.1. GTDB lineage: Bacteria > Pseudomonadota > Alphaproteobacteria > MED-G09 > MED-G09 > AG-430-B22. The sequence continues at coordinate 3,369 of JBJLFK010000015.1, forward strand.
CTTTTAGCATTAGAATAAGGATGAAAATGATGTGCAGCATCTAAGGCTGCATATGAATTTGGTTTAATTTTATCAGTCATTTCTTTCTCTTAATAAATAAAGGCCTTTATAAAGGTTTAATTGCATAAATTGTAAAAAAAATTTATCATTTATTCAAAAAAAATGGATCACTTATTAGAAAAAATTACAGTTATTGATTGTGCTAGCTATATAGCAGGCCCTGCAGCAGCTACAATAATGTCTGATTTTGGCGCTAGAGTAATCAAAATAGAATCCCCAGATATTGGCGATTCTTACAGAAGTTTACTTCGTTTACCGGGTTTGCCGGAAAGCGATGAAAACTATCCATGGATATTAACGAGTCGAAATAAAGAAAGCTTAGCATTAGATCTTAAATTCAAAGAAGCTCATGTCATTCTTCATAAATTAATAAAAAAAGCAGATATATTTATAACTAATTATCCATTTCCAATTAGAGCTAAATTAAAAATAAACTCTGAGGATATATTAAAAGAAAATAAAAAACTAATATATGCATCTTTATCTCCATATGGCGAAAAAGGACATGAAAAGGATAAGACTGGATATGATGCAACAGCATGGTGGGCAAGGTCAGGGCTAATGCACGCGGTTAGAAGTAACTCAAATTCAGAACCAAATTCATCAGTACCAGGAATGGGAGATCACCCTACTGCCTCAGCGCTTTTTGGAGCAATAATGATGGCATTATATAAAAGAGAGATAACTGGTGAAGGCTCGGAAGTTTCTTCATCTTTAATGGCTAACGGGCTCTGGTCAAATGGTATTTATAATCAAGCTGCATTATGTGGTGCAAATTTTTTAGAAAATACTGGAAGGGGAACAAAAGGAGCTTTGGCAGAAAAATATAAATGCAAGGATGGTAGATGGTTTATTCTAGTAATGTTAAATGAGGAGAGAGAATGGCCTCTTTTACTTAGATGTTTAAAGCGAGAAGATGTTAATGATGATAAACGTTTTAATACAAGAGAAGGTCGAGCTAAAAATTCTTTGGAATTAATGACAATTTTAGATGAAGAATTTCTTTCAAAGGATTGGGGTCAACTTAAAGAACTTTTTGAAAAATCCGGTGTAACATTTGGGTCAATCTCTGAACCGTATGATCATATTAATGATAAACAAATAGCTGATAACGAATTTTTTACTAAATTCACTGATAAAGAAGATCTATTAACTGTTGATAGTCCAATTTTTATGAAAAATGAAAAGAAAAGAAAACCTCAAACCGCCCCTGAAATTGGAGAACACACAAGACAGATTCTTGAAGAGTTAAATTACGATAAGACCGAAATAGAAAAACTGGAAAATAAAAAAATTATTAGAACTTAAACAGCTAACTGTTTCAATCTTTTCCTTTGATGAGATGGAGGAAGTGTCATTTCTTCTCTGTATTTAGTAACGGTTCTCCTAGCAACATTAATACCTTCTTCCTTTAATAATGTAGATAACTTATTATCTGATAATACTTTTTTTTCATTGTTAATTAGTTGAATAATTTTTTCTTTCACAACCTTTGAAGATAATCCGTCATCATTAGATAATGTGTTAAGAGATTTAGAAAAAAAGAATTTCAAATCATAAGTGCCTCTAGGCGTATAAATAGTTTTAGAATTAGTTATTCTTGATACCGTACTCTCATGAATATCAAGCTCCTCTGCAATATCCTTTAATTTTAGAGGTCTCAAGCCCATAACACCATCATCAAGAAACTTTTCTTGCTTCTTAATAATTTCTTTTGCAACCTTTAAGATAGTTGAAGCTCTTTGTTCTAGAGCTTTGACTAACCCCTTCCCAGCTAAAAAATTTGCAGACAAATACTTTTTATCTTCTTTTGATAATTTTTTTCTTGATAACTCTTCCCAATACCCAGTTAATACAATTACTTTAGGTAAGGTTTCTTCATTAAGAGATACAATCCATTCATTCTTATCTTTTTCTACAATAATATCAGGAGAATTAGTGTGCGAAATTAAATCACTATCTATATCAATGGGGGCAGGAATGCATCTTTTTAACACATCTAAGTTATCTTTTAATTTTTCTTTATCAATTTTAAGTTTCTTTGCTATTGAAAAAATATTCTCATTAGCAAGAATCGCTAAGTTTTTTAATAGAAGCTTTAAATCACTATCTAATAAATTTTGTGATTTTAACTGTAGAGTTAAGAATTCTTCGAGATCGTTTGAAAAAATCCCTAATGGCTCAAATGACTTCAAAATATTTAAAATTTTTTCAATACGTAGTAAGTCAATATTCAAATCGATTGAAAGCTCTTTTGTAGACACTTTCAAATATCCATTAGGTTCAATAAATTCAAGTATTGATAAAGCAATCAGTCTATCAATCTTATTTTGAAAAGATATATTTATTTGATCAGCAATTATTTGATATAAACTTTTTTTAGATTCTATTGTTTCCTCAATAATATTATCTATTGATACTGATGATGATTCATAAAGATTAACTGTGTCAAACGATGGGCTTCCTTCTGAATCTTCATTATGTGAGAATGAGCTCTCTAATTTATTCTGAGAAGATAAATTTTCATCCTTGTCATTTACGTTATCTTTTAAGATCTCATCATTAACTGATTTTTCTAAAAGTGGGTTGTCAAGGATCTCTTCCTGAAGATAATTATCAAGATCAATATTATTTAACTCTAAAAGTTTAATTGCTTTAAGCAATTGAGGAGTCAAAGTCATTTTCTGACTTTGTTTAATATTTTGAACTAAAGAAATTTTTGCCATAATTTACCTTATTCGATATAAATGGCATGAATATTGCATATAGTCAATATAACAACAGAAATCTGTATTTCTTAAATTTTATCCTACATTAGCACCTTTTTATATTATAACATTATTTATGCTAAAAATTCCTAATAGAGATAATATTCTGATAGATAATTATGGTAGAAAAATTGATTACCTCAGAATATCAGTGACCGATAGATGTAATTTAAGATGCACATATTGTATGCCTGAAAAAATGAAATTTATGAGTAAAAAAGATATTTTGTCATTTGATGAAATGTATCAATTATGTGAGCATTTTATTGCAAGAGGAATTAAAAAGATAAGAATTACAGGCGGTGAGCCTCTCGTAAGAAAAGGCATACTAGAATTTATTAATAATCTTAAAAGTTTTAAAAATATGAATATGCTCGATGAGATTACACTTACAACTAACGGCACTCTTTTAGAAGATTATAGTCAGGAGCTAAAAAAATCCGGAATTGATAGAATAAATATATCCCTCGATACACTAAATGAGGAAACTTTCGAAAAAATAACTAGAAGAAAAAATTTAAAAAAAGTTTTAAGGGGTATTGATGAGGCTAAGAAGTATAATTTTAAACTAAAGATAAATACGGTTGTTCTTAAAGATAGTAATATTGATGAAATTCCTGAGTTAATTTATTGGTCACATAAAAATGGAATGGATATCAGTTTAATTGAAACTATGCCTTTAGGAGATATTGATAGCGATCGATATGACCAATTTTTTTCTATTAATGAAATGAGAAAAAAAATTGAAAAGAAGTTTACTCTAACAAAATCATCTTATACGACATCTGGTCCTTCAGATTATTATAAGGTTAAAGAAACAGGAAAAAATGTTGGTTTTATTACACCTCTTTCAAATAATTTTTGTAGTTCTTGCAACAGAATAAGAGTTACGTGCACAGGTATGCTATATATGTGTTTAGGACAAAATGATAAAATTGATTTTAAAACAATATTAAGATCTAAAGATTACATTAAATTAGATGCTGCTATAAATCTTGCTATGAGAATAAAGCCGGAAAAACATGAATTCTCAATCAAACCAAGAATGAAAAATGCTAAAATAGAAAGACATATGTCTGTGACAGGAGGCTAATCTAATCTTTTTTTGATTTCTTCTTCAATTAACCAGAGTCTATCTTGCCCCCATTGATAAAATGGATTTTCATAATTTTCATCGGTAATTTTAAAAGAGGGAACTCCCCAGCAATTTCCTTCATACATTTCATTTAGATTTTCATCTAAAACTTTCTTCCATTTTCTTTTACCAAGATCTTTCTTAATTTCATCCCATGAAAGATCTAACTCTCTGACTAATTTTTTTAAAAATGCTTTATTTCCAATATTAACGCCATTGTGAAAAGAAGCGATCGTTAATTTCTCAATATATGAAAAACCTCTATTATGAGCATTAATTATTGGGAATAGTGAATAAGCTAATTCTGCTGGTTTGCCTAAAGGAGAGTAAATTTTATTAAAATAAATATTATTAATTCTACCCTCTCTGGCTGCATCGCCTAAAATATATTTACCTTTATATCGAGGTATATGCATACCTCTCATAAGCATAGGAAGCACTGGTTTAGTTATTATGTTTACAGGATATTTCTCTATTATATCCCTTACCCTAGGAAAACATATGTATGTATATGGGCTGTTTAATGAAGGATATATAGTTAAATTTAATTTATTAGTCTGATTTGAAAGATAATTTTTATTAGATTTTCTATTAATAATGTATTCATCTGTATCTGTCCTCTTAAGACCTAAATCTATTAATCTATTCTCAAGATGATTTAATCTATCAACTCCCCAATAGCTTTCGCCCTCATAATAAAATGATGAACTGCTATAATATCCATTGCCTTTTCTAAATTTATTTCCTTTTTCTATTGTAGTATTTATTTCATTTATTGAATTAAAGTTTTGTTTATATATTGTTTCAAGGCTTTTGCTCTTCTCAAGCCATAAACTATCCATTAGATCTAAGGCTATCTGAATGAATTTACCTTGTTCACAATTTGAAAGAATTTTATTGGCTAAATCTATTTCATTTTTTAAGGGGTAATTTAAAATTTTTTTATCTTGTCCATGCCAGGGAGCAATATTCCTTACATCATTTAAGCAATGAATTTTGAACATGCTTGGCTCAGGAACAGTTTGTCCTGGAGGACTACCAACTAAGATGCATTCTAAATCAACTTGATAACAACTTTTAAGCTTCTCCAGTATTGGAAGAATTAAAATAGAATAAGGATCATCAACCTGATGATAATAAAATACCTTATGCGATCTTTTTTCAGAAACTCTTGTCTTCTCTCTTTTTTGTCTTTCTTGAATTAATAATTCTTCGTCAGACCAATTCATCATTAGTTTATTTCTTGCTCTAGATAAAAATTTGTTTTGAAGATAATTGCGTATATTTGTTAACATGCTAAAAAGTATAAAATATTGACAGAATTTATGTCAAAAATTAAATTTTACATAACTTATAAAACTTATAATGAAACCAATAAAAAATAATTTAACTAAAATTTTAAATATTGATTATCCAATTATTCAAGCACCAATGGGTTGGATTGCTCGTTCACAGTTAGCCTCGGCTGTTTCAGAAGCAGGAGGTTTAGGAATAATAGAAACATCTTCTGGAGAATTAGATGCCATAAGAGAGGAAATTAAACTTATGCGTGAAAAAACAAAGAAGCCATTTGGTGTGAATATTGCGCAAGCATTTGTAAGAGACCCAGATATAGTCAATTTTATTATAGATCAAGGTGTTAAATTCGTAACTACTTCTGCTGGGGATCCAAATAAATATTGCAGTGAATTAAAAGAAGCTGGTTTAACTGTTTTTCATGTGGTGCCTTCGCTTTCTGCAGCATTAAAAGCTATTGAAGCAGGTGTGGATGGTCTAGTCGTCGAGGGCTTTGAAGGTGGAGGTTTTAAAAGTCCTAATGGTGTTGCTTCAATGGTTCTTCTTCCTTTAGTTTGTTCAAAAGTTAATGTCCCTGTTATTGCAGCTGGAGGTTTTGTTGATGGCAAGACTATGGCTGCTGCATTTTCATTAGGGGCTCAAGGAATACAAATGGGCACAAGAATGGTCTCTTCAAAAGAATCTCCCGTTCATGAAAATTGGAAAAACGCAATAATGTCAGCAGATGATCAATCCACTGTTCTGTTGAATAGATTTTCAAGTCCTGCATTAAGAGCTTTAAGAACAGATAAAACAAATAAACTTGAAAAGAATGACGATGTTAATGCTATGCAAGAATTTGGTACGGCTTTAGACCTTTATTTTGGTGGAGATATGGAATCTTCAATTGCTCTAACGGGTCAAGTAGCTGGACGAATAGAAAAAGAAAAGCCAGTTAAAGATATTATTAACGAAACAATAAGTGAATTCTATACAACTATAGAAAAATTTGAGAATTTATCTTAATAATTTAATCTGATAATTTAAGAAGTTGTTTTCCAAAATTCTTACCTTTAAACAAATTAGCTAAAGTATCTGGACAATTTTCAAGTCCTTCTGCGACATCTTCTTTATAATTAATTTTTCCTTCAGCGACCCAACCTGCTAACTCCATAACCGCATGTGGAAATTGTTCAGCATAATCAATAACGATAAAACCTTCCATTTTTGCTCTTTGAATAATTAGATTAAAAATCGTAGAAGGGCCCGGGGCTAATCTTTCCATAGTATAACCTGAAGAAATTCCACCACACATAACCACTCTTGCTTTTTGAGCAATATTACCAAGTGCAGTTTCTAATATAGAGCCACCAACATTATCAAAGTAAATATTTAGGCCATTTGGAGCTAATTCGGTAACTCTTTTAGCTACATCTTCATTTTTATAATCTATACAGCTATCAAAACCAGCTTCTTCAACAACCCATTTACATTTTTCAGGGCCTCCGGCAATTCCTATTATATTTGTTGCACCTTTAATTTTTGCTATTTGCCCAGCTACTGAGCCTGTTGCTCCTGCTGCACCTGATACAAGAACAGTATCATTTTGTTCTGGTTTACCTATATCAAGCATTCCAAAATAAGCTGTTAAACCTGTTATTCCATAAATACTTAAAGCAGACGTAGGGGAAATACCTTCATGAAGTTTTTGTGGAGGCATGAAACCTGATCCTTCACCAGAAATAGCGTATTCTTGCCATCCAAAAGAACCTTGAACAATATCATCTTCAGAAAAGTTTTGATTTTTAGATTCAATAACTTTTCCAACAGAACCTGCTCTCATTACCTCACCAATTTGAACAGGCGGTATATATGATGGAACGTCATTTAACCATCCTCTCTGGGTAGGATCAAATGATAGATAAAGATTTTTTACTAAGATTTCACCCTCTTCAATGTCTCTAACCTCTTCTTCAACAAGTTCAAAGTTTTCAGATGAAACATCATCCATCATTGGTCTGGATTTAAGTTTTAGCATTCTATTAATTATTTGATTTCCCATAAATTACCCCTTTTACAAATACAAATTTAAATTGAACTTAATCATAAATATAATTTAAATTCTATCCTTTTATATTTAAATTTTTATGCATAAATTACTCTATTAATAGTTAATAAAATGAAAAATATTTTTCCTAATATAAATACCGGTCTTTTTATAGGTTTAACTTTATTTTTAGTTATTATTCTATCACCCAAACCTGATGGATTAAGTTCTGAAGCATGGTATGTTGCAGCTGTCGGTGTTTTAATTGCCGTATTATGGGCTTCCGAAGCCATTCCATTATTTGTAACAGCATTATTTCCACTAGTTTTTTTTCCATTACTTGGTGTTTCTTCATTTGCCGATACAGCAATTCCATATGCAAACAAAAATATTTTCTTATTTCTGGGTGGATTTATTCTTGCTTTAAGTATCCAAAAGTCCAATCTTCATGAGCGTATAGCTCTGAATATTTTACGTTTTGCAGGTAGAAGTGGTCCGAGTTTAATAGCTGGCTTTATGTTTGTAAGTGCTTTTTTATCCATGTGGATGATGAATACCTCAACAACATTAATGTTGCTTCCGATAGGTATTTCCGTCGCTCATATAATTAATGAGCAAAATCAAATTACAGATGGAAACTCTGATTTTGCAAAGGCTCTCCTTTTAGGTATTGCTCATGCAGCAAGTATTGGCGGTATGGCAACATTAGTAGGTACTGCTCCTAATGCAATTTTTGCTAGCTTTATTGAAACCAATTATGGTGTTGAGATTAGTTTTAGAACATGGATGACAATTGGATTACCAGTTGTGCTTCTTTTACTCCCGCTTTCATGGGTAACTTTATCAAAAATTGTTTATTCAACAGATTTTTTGAAAGGCGGTGATACAGCTATTCATCTTCAAAACCAATACAAAAAATTAGGCCCCATGACAATTCCTGAAAAAAGAGTAGCAATAATTTTTTTTCTAACTGCACTATCATGGATGTTTAGGGATTTAATTCAACTAATCCCCTTCCTTAATAATTTAACTGATCATGTAATAGCAATGATTTCAGCAATAACACTATTCCTTGTTTCAGATGGTAGTAAGGATGGCAAATTAATGGATTGGGAAAATGCTCAGAAAGTTCCTTGGAATCTTCTAATTCTTTTTGGTGGAGGTTTAAGCCTTGCAAATGCTGTTGCTTCAACCGGATTAGCTGCATGGCTAGGAAATGGTTTAGAGCCATTTGGCGTATTAGGGCTTATAGCTTTAATATTTGCCGCCGTAACATTAATTGTTTTTCTTACTGAATTAACATCAAATATTGCTACAACAAGTGTTTTCTTGCCTGTTATTGCTGCTTTAGCAATTGGCCTAGGCGAAGACCCAATAATGTTCGGTGCATCAATAACTTTAGCAGCAAGTTGTGCTTTTATGCTTCCAGTTGCAACTCCGCCAAATCTTATAGTTTATGGTTCTGGCTTTATAAGTATAAGATCTATGATGATCAGTGGTGTTGCATTAAATATTATTGGTATTATCATAATTGCATTAATTTCTGTTTTCTTAATACCTTATGTGATGTCGTAATTAAA
>JBJLFK010000016.1:0-51428 GCA_045565415.1 Alphaproteobacteria bacterium
AAAGAGTAATTAGAACCAAAATTAATTAAAGATTTTAAAACTCTATCCATTGGTCGCATCGATAAAGATGCATCGCCAACAAATAATGTTGTAATAGGATGAGAGGCAGATAAACCCATTATTAATCGAGCAGAAGTACCTGAATTACCAAAATCCAATGCTGATTTTGGTTCTGCTAAACCCCCTAAACCAACTCCTTTAATTAAGCAATTATATGGATTTGTAAATTCAATTGAAGCTCCAAACTTTTGCATAGCTTCAATAGTTTTAATAATATCATCACTTTTCAAAATTCCTTTAATATTACTTTCCCCAATAGCGATTGAGGATAAAATAACTAATCTATGTGAAATAGATTTATCTCCAGGAATTAAGATATTGCCTTTTAATTTTTTACTACTTATAGATTTCATTTGTTAATTTATATATCATATAATTAGCTTTATTGTTTATTAGATTTAAAATTAATAATTAACTTTGACAGTAAGATTTGTTCATGGCAAATCAGTTAAAAAAAAGGTGATCAATTGGAAAAAGAGAAACTTGGAAAAAAATGGATTTGTCCTACAACAGGCAAAAAATTCTATGACTTAAATAAGGAACCTGTAACAAGTCCTTATACTGGTGAACTTTTGGAAGTAATCAATACTGAGAATTTAGAAAAAGCAAAAACAAAAGAAATTATTGTTGAAACTGATAATAAAGAGACTTCACAAGTTTCTGAAACAGATGAAGTTAAAGATGCTAATAATTCTAAATCTGATATCGAAGTACTTGATGATAGTGCAGAAGATTCAATTCCTAAAATTGAGGATGGTAACTTTAGTGATGATTCAGAAGATTCAGATTCTAATATTGATGAGCTAGAAGAATTTGAGATTGATGAAGAAATTGACGATGATATTGAGAATGATGAGTTTCTTGATGACAGCGATGATAACTCAGTTGAGAATGTTATTGGCTCAGTAAAAAAGAATAATGCGGAAGACTAAGGGGGCTATAGCTCAGCTGGGAGAGCGCTTGCATGGCATGCAAGAGGTCGGCGGTTCGAGCCCGCCTAGCTCCACCAAATAAAATGAAATTTGTTATAATATTAATAATACTTGGGCTTCTTACATTCCTTACGCTTGCATTAGTTGCATTATAGAAATAGAAATAGAAATAGAAATAGAATTTTAATTCTTATTATTAAGAATAATATTATCAATTAATCTTACTTTACCTATTTTAGCAGCAACAGCGACCAAAGCACCTTCTTCAAAATTTTTAACTTTATTAAGGTTATTCTTATCAAAGATACCTAAATAGTCGATTTGAATATTATATCTCTCAAGCCTTTCAGATGATATTTTTACTAGCTCAGATATTGTAAATTTTTTTTTATTATTTTTTATCCATAAAAGATTTTTATAAATATTTGGTGCAATTTTTCTTTCATCTTTGGTTAAAAGATTATTACGTGAAGACATCGCAAGACCGTCTTTCTCCCTAATAATGGGTAATCCAATAATTTTAATTCCGGGAAAATAATTTTTTGTGAATTCTCTAATTAATATAAATTGTTGATAATCCTTTAAACCAAAGAAAGCATGCGTAGGAAGAATAACAGAAAAAATTTTATTAATTATTGTTAAAACACCATCAAAATGTCCTGGCCTATTCTTTCCGCATAATTTCTTTGAACTAAAAGGTGCTTTTATTAATTTTGATTCATCAGCAAAATTATTTTGTGGAATAAAAGCATAATCACAATCAATTTTTTCTAATTTTTTAATATCCGAATTGACAGTTCTAGGATAATTTTTAAAATCTTCATTTGGTCCAAATTGGAGAGGATTAATAAAAATCGATACTATAGTTTTGTTGTTATAATTTTTAGCTTCTTTAATAAGACTTAAATGGCCCTCATGAAGATTACCCATAGTTGGTATTAAGCTTAAACCTTTTGTATTTAATCGATTATCTTCAATGTCATTTTCTGTTGCAAAAATTTTCATTTAAAAAAAAGTATGCTCCTCAGAAGGAAATGACTTATTCTTAACACTTTTAGAATAATTAGATATTGCTTCCTCAATGCTTGATGAGTCCTTTAAAAAATCCTTAACAAATTTAGGGGATTTTTCTAAACATGATATACCTAATAAATCATGTATTACCATAATCTGACCATCTGTTCTTTGACCTGCCCCTATACCAATTACAGGTATAGTGATTTTTTTTAGTATATCAGCTGTCAAATCATCGGGAACACATTCTAATAAAATCATTGCTGCACCAGCATCTTCTAAGGCTTTAGCTTCTTCAATAATATTTTTTTTCTTATTTACATCTCTCCCTTGAACAAAATATCCACCAATTCTATTGATTGATTGAGGTGTTAAGCCCATATGAGCACAAACAGGAATACCTCTCTCTGCAAGAATTGAAGTTAATTTACAAATCCATGTTCCGCCTTCAATTTTTATCGAATGTGCTCCATTTTGCATAAGTTTGGTAGCATTCTCCAAAGCTAAATGGTCAGTTGAATAACTCATAAAGGGCATATCGGCCATAATATGAGAATTAACATTACCTCTGACAACACATTTTAAATGATAAATTAAGTGCTCCATAGTTACGGGAAGTGTACTATCATAACCTTGCACAACCATACCTAGACTGTCACCTACAAGAATTACTTCTATCCCTGCATTACTTATTTTTTCAGCTATAGTTGCTTCATAGGCAGTTAGACAGGCAAATTTTTCACCTTTTTCCTTTAGTTTTTTCAAGGTTGAAATTGTTATAAGATCTTTATCTGATTTTATTGACATTCTAATCCTCTTTTTTGAGCCAAAGAATGTTTAATAATAGCTTAATAATTAAATATCAACTACCAAAGAACATTAATGTAGTGATAAAACCAAAAAGAAATACCAGTATTAATACTATTGCTGATTTCATAATTTTTTTCCTAATTGCCACATCTATAAAATTTTATTGCATCTAAGATATCTTGCCTGGTTGCTATTCCCTCTTCATAAAGAAGGCTTAGATTATTTTGTGCAGCAGTATGGCCTTGTTTTGAAGCCAATTTATACCAATTTAAAGACTCTTGAAAATCTTGATTAACGCCTATACCTAATCGATAAAAAATACCTAAATTATATTGTGCATCAGCATTACCTTTTTGTCCTGCACTAAGATAATATTTGTAGGCTTTTTTTGAATCTTTTTGGACGCCTAAACCATTATCATAAATATAACCAAGTTTATATTCAGCCAAAACATTACTTAACGATGCTGATTCCTTAAACCAATATATGGCTTCTTCTAAATCCTTCTCAACACCCTCACCATTTGAATAAATCAAACCTAAATTATATTGAACATCTGAATTACCTTTTTCAGCAATCTCTTTCATATTCAAAATATATGTAGGAGTATTTTGTGTGTCTTTTGAATATAAATTTAATGAAAAAAGTAAACATATAAATATTAATACATAATTAAAAGGATCACATATTTTTACATTAAACATAATATGACTTAATGAGCTTCTCCGGCTGAATGAGTGCCATCATGATGCTCAGCTTTATGAGCGCCATGAGGAACAGCCCAAACCTTATCCGGCTTTCCATCATCAAAAAATACATCTCTTGCTGATTGTGTATAATCAGACTCATATCCCATAATTGCTATAAAAACTAATACAGCAATCATAGGAGATAATAGGGCAACAACTAATGCCATTCTTTCCCAAACCATATGCATGAAAATAGCCATGATAAAGCCAGCTTTTAGAAACATGAAAAGTAAGATTAAACTCCATCTCAGCAAGCCTTGTAATTGATAAAAGTCTACCATATAGGAAAATATACTTAAGACAAAAAGTAGTATCCAAATTTTTAAATAAACACTAATAGGGTGTTCTTGTCCTTCCGTAGCCATGTATTACCTCACCAAAGATAGAAAAATGCAAAAATAAATACCCAAACTAAATCAACAAAATGCCAATAAAGTCCAAGCGTTTCAACGATTTCATATCTTCCTTTTTGCCAGGTAAAGAAGCCTCTCTTTCCAGAGTCATAATCTCCCCTCCATACCTTTTTAACATTAATAAATAAAAAGATTACACCTATAGAAACATGAAAACCGTGAAAACCAGTTACCATAAAAAATACTGAACCAAATTGTGGAGCGCCAAAGGGATTCGCCCAGGGCCGCACACCTTCCGATATTAATTTTGTCCACTCAAAAGCCTGCATACCAACAAATGAAGCGCCTAATATAGCGGTCACTAAGAGTAATATAGCGGTTTGCTTTCTTTTCTTTTGATAGCCACTTCGCACTGCCATAGCCATGGTTCCACTACTAGTAATTAAGATAAATGTCATAATTGCGATGAGGAGCAAAGGTACGCTCACACCGCCTACAGTAAGGGCAAAAACCTCACTAGAATTGGGCCATGGAACAACCGTAGACCACCTAGCAGTCATATAGCTAATAAGAAAACAACTAAATATAAATGTATCACTTAAAAGGAATATCCACATCATAGCTTTTCCCCAAGGAACACCTTTAAATGCTCTTTGATCTGATGCCCAATCGTGTGTTAATCCTTCCATTCCATCAGGTAATGGTTTGATAGATGTTGTTGAAGTGTCACTCATTAATAATTACTCCCAAATAATTATGTAACTAATAAAATACAAAATAAAACTAACCACACAGCAAGTAAATAATGCCAATAAATTGCTGTTGAACCGATAGTTGATTTCAATTTTCTGTATGAAAGGTCTGTTTTATATATTTGAGTCATTGACCATGTCCAAACGACAAGTCCGCCCAACATATGGACCATATGTAAGCCAGTTAACATATAAAAGAAGGCAAATGAGGCATTTGAGTCAACAAAATAACCATAAGAAGCTAATTCATTCCATACTGTAAATTGACCTGCAATAAATAATATCGCAGATAATCCTGCAGCCATGAGATAATACTTTGCATTTTTAAATATAAATTTATTAGATAAATTTTTAGCTTTTTGAAATAAAATACTACTTATTATCAATACAGCAGTATTAATCCACAAAAGAGGAGGTTCAGGCAAAACTCTCCAATCGCCGTAAGCCATTCTACCTACATAAGCAACAAAAAAGAGAGAAAATAGAGAAGTTATTGATGCAAGAAAACAAATAAGCGCAACTCTTGAAGAATCGAATTCAAAAGATTTTCCCATATGAAGATTATCCTTCTTTTCTTGAGAAGGTAACCAAGGTTTTTGCGCTAAAGTTTCAAAAATGCTCATGTTTTTTCAGCCTTAATCTCTGTTCCTTCATAGCCTTCCGCTAACTCAACATCTGAATTAGGCACATCCTGAGGAACAAAATCATCTTTTGCGCCTGGAACATTAAAATCATAAGGCCAACGATAAACCACTGGAAGTTCTTTACCAAAATTCCCATGCCCTGGAGGCATAGAAGGTGTTCTCCATTCAAGTGAATTAGCTTGCCAAGGATTTTTTTCTGCTGGAACTCCATATTTTCTACTCCAAAACATATTTATGAAGAAAAAGATTTGTGCAAATCCTGTAACGAGTGCAGTCAAAGTTATAAAAATATTCAAATCTGCAGCAGACGAGGTATACAAAGCCTCCGTTTGACCCATCTCATAATACCTTCTTGGAACTCCAATTAACCCAAGATAATGCATTGGGAAATAAATTAGGTAAGAACCTAAAAAAGTAAACCAAAAATGCAGCTGTCCAAGGGTTTCATTATACATACGACCTGTCATAAGAGGGAACCAATGATAAATGGCTGCAAAAACAACCTGAACTGGCGCGATACCCATTACCATGTGAAAATGAGCTACTACAAAATATGTATCGGAAAGAGGTACATCTACTATGACATTTCCAAGAAATAGACCAGTCAAACCACCATTTAAAAAAGTTATTATAAAAGAGATACAGAAAAGCATTGGAACAGTTAATGTTATATTGCCCTTCCAAAGAGTTAGCACCCAATTATAAACTTTAATAGCTGTGGGCACGGCTATTATTAATGTTGTTGTAGCAAAGAAAAATCCAAAATATGGATGCATTCCACTGACATACATGTGATGCGCCCATACGATAAAGCTTAGAGCTCCAATTGCAACTATTGCCCAAACCATCATACGATAACCAAAAATATTTTTTCTGGAATGAACAGAAAGAACATCAGATACAATTCCAAAAGCAGGAAGAGCGACAATATAAACTTCGGGATGACCAAAGAACCAAAATAAATGCTGAAAAAGAATAGGACTTCCACCGCCGTAACTTAATTGTTCACCCATTTCGACCAAGGATGGCATAAAAAAACTTGTCATAAGTGTTTTATCTAAGATCATCATTATTGCGCTAACAAGAAGCGCTGGGAAAGCAAACATAGCCAAAACAGTTGCGGTGAAAATACCCCAGACTGCCAGAGGCATTCTCATAAGGGTCATTCCTCTAGTTCTTGCTTGGAGTATGGTTACGATATAATTCAAACCACCCATTGTGAAACCAACTATAAAAATTGAAAGAGAAACGAGCATGAGGATAATTCCACTTTCTTGACCCGGCGTTCCTCCTAAAATTGCTTGAGGAGGATATAAAGTCCATCCAGCCCCAGTAGGACCACCTGGAGTAAAAAAGCTAGCGACTAAAACTAAACAAGCTAATAAAAAGGTCCAATAACTTATCATATTCAAATAAGGAAAAACCATATCTCTTGCGCCAACCATTAGTGGAATTAGATAATTACCAAATCCACCTAAAAATAGGGCCGTTAAGAAATAAACAACCATTATCATACCGTGCATGGTTATTGCTTGATAATAAAAGCTTTCACTTACGATTGAGAGACCAGGAAAACCTATTTGCATTCTCATAAGCCATGATAAAACTAAACCAATTAAAGCAATAGCTGTAGCAGTACAAAAATATTGTATACCAATTATTTTCGCATCTTGAGAAAAAACCTTTTCAGTCCACCAACTCTTAGCGTGATAGAGCTCCTGCTCGTCAACTTCTCTTTCTGGAATTATAGCATCAGACATTTCTTACCTCTTTCTATATTATTTATTTTCCGCAAATTTATTAACATCTAAAGACGCGGACTCCATTGACTCCTTAAATGTCATTTGCTCAGATAACCATTCATTATAATCTGACTCATCATCAACAGAGACAAATCCTCTCATGGCATGATGGCCAACTCCACATAGCTCAGCACATAATATTTCATACTCACCTGACTTTTCAGGAGTAAACCAATAATATGTAATCATTCCTGGAACCATATCCATCTTTCCTCTAAATTGCGGTACATAAAAGTTATGTAGAACATCAATTGATCGCAATAAAACTTTAACCGGTTGATCAATTAATAGATGAAGATCATCACCCTGTAATAAAATATCATCTTGACCATTTGGATCATTTGGGTTCATTCCAAATGGATTCTCATCGTTGATATTTCGAGCATCACTAGTACCTAAAATACCATCTTCGCCTGGCAATCTAAAGCTCCAGTACCATTGTTGGCCCATAACTTCTATCGGAACAACATTATCAGGAGGATTAACATATTCATCCCAGACAACTAAACCTGGCGCCAATAGAGCAATAATCCCAACTGTAGTTACGGCTGTAAGAGTTATTTCAGTTTTCTTGCTTTCCGGTTCATATGCTCCTCTTCTGCCCGGAACTTTTTTGAACTTATAAATACAGTAAATCATAAAACCAATAACTGCTGCAAAAACAAAACCAGTCAAAGCAAAAGTAAGTTGAAGTATTGAATCTATTCCACCCCAATTTGAAGCAATTGGTGTCCACCACCACGGACTTAAAAGATGAAAAACTATCGACCCGAACACAACAAGAAACATTACGAAAGCAATCATTTGGGGTAAGCTCCTTTATAAAAATTTATCTAATAGCAGATAATTAAGATTGTTTTTATATTCAAGAGACAAATTACTTATAGTCGATTTAAAGTCAAGATTAAGAGCTATATTTGAATTAGGTCATTGTAGAAATATATTTATTAATATAATAGATTATTCATAGAATTGGATAAAAAGAATAAAACTCAAAGTTGATATGTATACATTCATAAGAAAAATTATTGAAATTTTTAAAGTTAGAATTAGCTTAACAATAACATTATGTGCGGTTTCTGGGGTTTTTATTATGCCTTACAGTAGTTCTTTCACTTTTGGGCAATTTTTGATTTTAATATTTTGTACTTTTTTATCCTCTGCAAGCTCAAGTGGTTTCAATCAATTTTACGAAAAAGATTTGGATAAATTGATGCCTCGAACATCTCAGCGACCATTTGCCACAGGTTTTTTTAAAACAGAAATTTCTTGGTTAATCGGATTCTTTGCACTACTAATTTTTTCTTTATTTTTGGCTGCATATTATTTGAATATAGCAACTGCAATCTATTTATTATTAGGAGCTCTATTTTATGGTTATATCTACACGATAGTTTTAAAAAGATCGAGTATATATAATATAGTCATAGGTGGTCTTGCTGGGAGTTTTGCAGTACTTGCAGGCTCGGCTGCAGTAAATCCAATGCTATCAGTTCCAGCAATAATTCTTTCATTAATTCTTTTTCTTTGGACGCCCCCACATTTCTGGAGTTTAGCAATAGCAATAGAAGAAGATTATGCTAAAGCAAAAATACCAATGCTTCCAAATTTGATTGGGGCAAAAAGTTCCTCTTATGTCATTCTATCTCAAACTGTTCTACTGATTATGATTTCATTCGTTCCACTATTATTTAATATGGGTATCATTTATCTATTTTTTGTTCTTGTTGGAGGTCTTTATTTCTTGTGGAGAAGTATAGTTCTTGTTCTAGAAACAACTAAAAAAAATGCTATGTCTAATTTTTTTGCTTCCTTCATACAGTTAGGCTTACTTTTATTTGCTTGTATAATTGAAGGGCTTTTAAATTATATCTAATTTCAAATACTTGAATCTATTTGCTAATTGTTCTAATAATTATTATGTAAATGATGACTATGGAGAAAAAATTGAAAAAATCTGATCAAATTACCAAAAATGCAGCTTATGAGGCTGTAGCACCAGATGATTTTGCATCAATGATTGAAGTTGATCGATATGAACAAAGATCAAGTGATTTTGATAAGATAATTTCAGATACTCATGCTCACTTTTGGGATCCTCTAGATACAAAATATATTGATTTTTCAGAAAATTTTGATGTTGAAAATAAATTACTTATGCCAGAAGAATTTCTTCCAGAATTACAATGCCCATCAGTGATGAAATTGGATGAAAAATCTAAAATAAGACTTGCTAACGAAAGTTTTAGGTGGCAAATGTCGGCAATTCTTCATGGAGAGCAAGGAGCATTAAATTTATCAGCAAGCCTTTGTCACATATTAAAAGATCAGGGCGCACAAGAATATGCTGCAAATCAAGCTAGAGAAGAAGCTAGACATGTAACTGGTTTTGCTAAGTATATTAATTCTAGATGGGGTAAACCACTCCCAGTTGGGCAAACTCTTGGTGATCTGCTAAGTGAATTAGTTAATGCGCCAGAGGTCTACAAAAAAATTGTTGGAATGCAAATTCTAGTTGAAGGATTAGCTATGGGAGCTTTTGCAACAATTTATCAACACAGTTATGACCCAGTTTTGGTTAAACTAATGCAATTAGTTATGACTGATGAAGCGTTCCATCATAAATTTGGGAAAATATGGGCAGATAAAACTATTCCTCAATTAGATGAGAATGAACAAAATATTATTGAAGATTGGGCAGCCAATTGTTTTCAAATCTTGCTATTTAATTTGGTTAACCCTGAACAAAAGAAAATTATATATGATCAATTTGGTCTTGATTGGAAACAAGTGCTTGATGAGCTACATGAAATCATAACAGATGATGATAGGAGAGAGAGAATGAGGGAGTCGACTGATATCTTTAGAGTTCTCGTTAAAACCCTCTTCAAAGCTGGCATTATTACTGATCGAACAAAAGATTTTTATTCGGTTTATGTAAATCTTGATGAATTAAAAGAAGAGGGAGATCGAATGGTTGGTGATGATATAGCTGATGAAGGGCTTCAATTCTTAAAAGAAATAAATTTCAAGGATAATACTAGTAGGAGTATTGCAGCAGAATAATTAATTAATATTCCTAATTATTATATGCTCCATTTTCAATCAATAAAATTTCAATTCTTTTAAATCGTTTAGATTTTGCCCAATCGAGTGCTGTTCTACCAGTTAAATCAGTATCATCAGGATATGCACCCCCTTCTAATAAGGACTTAACAGAATTAAATTTACCTTCTCTTGAAGCAATTATAAGGGGAGTTTGACGGTTTGGTCCTAATTTATTTGGATCAGCACCATAACTTATTAATGTTTTTATTAAGTTAGGATCATCCTTAAATACAGCAAGAGATAGAGCGGTCCGGTTTTCTTGATCTTTCATATTAACTCTTGCGCCTTGCTCCAATAAAAATATTGCCATATCTATTCTTGAGCGTTCAATAGCAAGTAACAATGCCGGCACTTCGTCAAAATCTCTTTCATTAATAGAAGCTCCAGAATTTAATGCAGAAACTAAATCTTGGAGTCTGCCAGTTTTAACAGCTGTTACAAGGGCTCCTTCCTTAAATGGACTATCATTAAAACCTCCATATTGAGCATTGATAGAAATAAAAGGAATAAAAAATAATATCAAAAAACTCACTATCAGAAATTTTTTCATTTTTTTTACCTTATTATTTAAATTAATGGATTTTAATACATTCTTATTATACATACATCTACATGTTTCAAAAATATTTTTTAATTTTATTAGCTGCCACTTTAATATCTTTTGTATTGTACCTTTTTGGAACTTTCTTCATTTCTTCTAATAGAAGTTATAACCAGGATAAAGTTGTCACAGAAGTTGAAAATCAAGAAGGAATACCAGGTGGTCACTTTAGATTAAGAACTCATGATGGAAAAATTTTTGATACAATGGAAAATCAAGATCCAATGCTAATATATTTTGGTTTTACATATTGCCCTGATGTTTGCCCAATTACATTACTAACTATGGCAAATGTTCTTGATAAATTAGACAATGAAAAAATTACTCCTCTTTTTATTACAGTAGACCCAGAACGCGATAATGAAGAAATTCTATCAAATTATGTTACTGCTTTTCATGATAAAATAATTGGTTTAACAGGCTCAATTCCTGAGATAAATCAAGTTACCTCAGATTGGAAAGTATATTTTAAGAAAGAAAATAATATCGATATGCCTGACAATTACTCTGTTAATCACTTAGATATTATATTTATTGCTAACAAGAATGCAGAATTTGTTGATTTTATAAAGCCTAACACATCTTCCGAAGATGTAATTAAAAAATTAGTTAAAGTTATTCCACAAATAAAAGGTTAGAAACCTATATATCTAAATTTGCTACTAAGTCACCTGACTCAATGCTATCTTGGATAAATTCTCTTCTTTTTATCACTTCATCTCCCATGAGATCGGCAAATATGCCACTATTATCAACTCCAGAATCAATCTTTACACGTAAAAGTCTCCTAGATTCTGGATCTAAAGTTGTATCCCAAAGCTGCTCAGCATTCATTTCACCTAAACCTTTGTAACGTTGTATTTGTAATCCTTTTCTTCCCTCTATAAAGATTGACTCTATCAAATCAATTGGCCCATTAATTATGTAACTTCTTCCGTCTCTTTCAAAAATATTAGAAGATTCCTGATCTACAAATGGAAAAAATTGCTTTATATCATTAGATACTTTTTCAAGTCTTCTTGAGTCTGCAGAATCAAATAAACCTCTACCAATACTCATATTCTCGCTAACTCCTCTAACTTCCCTTGAAACCATGAGACCATTTTCGTCATCGTAACTAGCTTTCCAATCAGCATCAATATCACTATATTTTTTTGTCAGCCTGTTTGATATTTCTGACAAAGCTTTATCAGAAATTTCAATTGGTTGTTTAAAAGATCCACTTATTGAAACGGCCTCAACAAATCCTTGGTTATATTTTTTAGGTAAAGAATTAATCAGTCTTTTAAAGTTTCTGCTTTTGTTTACTAAGTCAATTAAATCATTCGAAGCTATAACCTCGCCATTATTTAAGATAAGGGAAGAATCATTAATTCCTGAGTCAATGAGGTAATTTTCTAAATCATCATCATCTTTTAAGTAAGTTTCTGAATTACCTTTCTTAGCTTTATACAGTGGTGGCTGGGCTATATATAAACAACCATCAGTAATTAATGGTCTCATTTGTCTATAGAAGAAAGTCAAAAGTAATGTCTTGATATGGGCGCCATCTACATCCGCATCAGTCATTATAATTACTTTCTTATATCTTAGCTTATCGGTTTTAAAACTCTCATCATCTTGATCGCTTTCATGTGATGAGTTACCAATACCTCCGCCTAAAGCTGTAATTAAAGTTGCTATTTCATTGGAAGAAAGAACTTTTGATAGCCTTGCTTTTTCGCAATTTATAATCTTACCTTTTAGAGGAAGAATTGCTTGTGTAGCTCTATCTCTACCTTGCTTCGCAGAACCTCCAGCTGACTCACCCTCTACAATAAATATTTCACATTTTTCAGGATCTTTTTCCTGACAATCTGCTAATTTCCCTGGTAATGATGAAATGTCTAGAGCTCCTTTTCTTCTTGTAAGATCTCTAGCTTTTCTAGCTGCTTCTCTGGCAGATGCAGCTTCAACGACTTTTCCAACAATTATTTTAGCCTCGTTGGGATGTTCTTCAAACCAATTAGATAAAAGATCATTGATTAAACTTTCAACAACAGGCCTAACCTCAGATGATACTAATTTATCTTTTGTTTGACTGGAAAATTTAGGGTCAGCAACTTTTACAGATAAAACGCATGTGAAACCTTCTCTAATATCTTCTCCAACAAGTTGAACATTTTCCTTTTTTGTTAAACCTGATTCTTGAGCATATGAATTTACGACTCGTGTTAATGCTGATCTTAATCCAGCTAAGTGAGTGCCACCGTCTTTTTGAGGAATATTATTTGTAAAACAATTTACAGTTTCGTAATAACTATCATTCCACCACATTGAGACATCAACTTCTATTTCATCCTTTCTACCAGTAAAGCTTATTGGGATTTCCATTAGAGATTTTCTTGTTTGATCAATATGTCTAACATATTCCTCTAATCCTCCTTCATAAGACATAGTTTTGACCCAAGGTTCATCTTTTCTTTTGTCTTCCAAATGAATGGATATACCAGAATTTAAAAAAGCCATTTCTCTCAATCTTGTCTCTAGAGTTCTACGACTAAATTCAGTCATAGTGAAAACTGATTTTGATGGATGAAAAGTAATCTCAGTCCCTGTTTCATCTTTACAGTCTTTCACTGCTTTAAGGGCTTTCGAGGCTTCTCCATTTGCAAAAGACATTGCGTGTTCTTTTCCATCTCTTTTAATTATTAGATCTAATTTTTCTGATAATGCATTAACAACCGAAACCCCAACCCCATGAAGACCTCCAGAAACCTTATATGAATTTTGGTCAAATTTACCTCCAGCATGTAATTGCGTCATGATAACTTCTGCAGCAGAAATACCCTCTTCCTTATGTATTTCAGTTGGTATACCTCGGCCATCATCCTTAACAGTAACTGATTCATCAGCATTTAAAATAACCGAAATCATTTTACAATGACCAGCTAAAGCCTCATCAACAGAATTATCAACCACCTCATAAACCATATGATGAAGGCCAGTGCCATCATCCGTATCTCCAATATACATTCCAGGTCTTTTTCTTACTGCCTCTAAACCTTTAAGAACCTTAATAGACTCTGCTCCATAATCATCTTCATCTTTTGTTTTTTTATTAGTTTTCTTTTTGTTTTCTTTTTTTACCATTTTATTTCCTATCGAATATCCATTATCTTTTTATTATTGAGATGATAAATCTCTATTTCTTCTAATTCCTCAAATACAGAAATATCAGTACCAGTCATAATAATCTGAGAGCCAATATCTTGAATTTGCTTAAAAAAAGATTTACGTCTAATTTTATCAAAATGAGCAAGCACTTCATCCAAAAGTAAAACCGGGTATCTACTCTTATAATTTGAAACAAGTTCCAAATGGGATAAAATAATTCCCATCAAAAGAGACTTTTGTTCGCCGGTAGAGCACTTCTTAGCTTCAATCTTCTTATTTCTTTCAGTAACAAATAAATCACTTCTATGAACACCTTCATTGGTACGCTTAGAAAAGAAATCCCTCTCTCTATTATCTTTTAATTTTCCACAAAGAAGCTCTTTTGCCTTATCATTGTTCCAAGAAGAAACTAGGTTTTCTACAAATCCATGAATCTCTAAATGTGCTTTTGGCCAAACAAGATCTAAATTAGATTCCAAAACTTTATTAAGATTGCCAACAAATGATAGTCTTGTCTCAGCTACTGATATTGATACTTCTGACATTTGATCTTCCAAAGCATCAAGCCAAACATTATCAATAGTTTTATTTTTAAATGAAGAATTTCTTTCAGCCATTAATTTCTCATAAATCTTAATATTCTTAGTATGATTTTTTTCATAAACAGCGCATAATCTATCAATAAATCTGCGTCTATAAGATGGTGTTTCATTAAATATTTGATCCATCGACGGTGTTAACCATGAAAGTAAAATAATTTCAGACAACTTGCTTGATCCGGAGACTTTTTTACCATTAATTTTAATATCTCTACCTTTATGATTATCTTTTAAACCTGAAGAAATTTGATAAGTTTTGTCATTTGATAAAATTTTAAAATTAACTCCCCAAGGTAACATATTGTCATCTTTAACCATTTCAGAAAATTTTGAATTTCTTAAGCCTCTGCCAGGAGACAACAAAGAAATAGCTTCTAGAATATTTGTTTTACCAGCGCCATTGTCACCAATTATAGCAATTGGTTTACCAGATAGCTCTAAATTAAAATCAGAATGTGACCGGAAATTTATCAGTTTTAAAAATTTAATTCGATCAAATGATTTTTTCTTATTAGTAATTTCTATATTTGTATCTTGAGACAATTTAAAATGAACCTATCATACCCTCATAGGCATCAAAACATATGTTGCATCTTCATGCGCAGAGTCATTAATTAAGGCTGGAGCTCCTGGGTCCTCTAGAGTAAAGGTCATTGTATCGCCAGATATTTGAGAAGCTATATCTAGCAAATATCTTGCATTAAAGCCTACTTCTAGCTCATCTGCTTCATAACTAACATCAACTTTTTCAACAGCTGTACCAGCATCAGGATTAATAACAGTTAATGTTAAAGAATTATTATTGATAGCAAATTTTACTGCTTTAGATTTATCAGACGAAATTGTTGCTACACGATCAATTGAAGAAGCAAAATCATGTGTCTTTACAGTCATAATTTTTGTATTTGTTTTAGGAATAACTCTCTCATAATCAGGAAAAGTTCCATCAATTAATTTTGATGTTAGAGAAATATTTGTTACTTCAAATCTTATTTTGGTTTCAGAAATAAATAAATTAATATTCCCTTCAATATCTTCAATTAATTTTCTAACTTCGCCGATAGTTTTCTTCGGTATAATAATACTTGGAATATCATCTGCGCCTTCTGGTAAATTTGATTGTATACACGCTAATCTATGTCCATCTGTTGCAACACTTCTTAAAGAATTATTTATTGCATGAAAGAAAATGCCATTAAGATAGTATCTAGTTTCTTCAGTAGAGATAGCAAATTTAGATTTATCAATCATATTGGCAAGCTCTTCAGAATCTATAATAAAATTACAAGGCATTTCACCTGCAGACATTTCAGGGAAATCTTCTACAGGCAAAGTGGATAGTTCAAAATTTGACTGTCCACATGATAATTCTAATTTATCATTATCTTTAGTTACAATATCTAATGACGATCCTTCGGGTAATTTTCTAACAATATCGTAAAGTGTATGTGCAGATGTAGTAATTTCGCCATCTTCAATGGTATTGGCTTTATCAAGGCTTTCTATAATTTCGAGATCTAAATCAGTAGCTGTAAGAGAAATTCCTTCATTGTTTGCTATGATTTTTACATTTGAAAGAATAGGAATAGTGTTCCTTCTTTCAACAACACTTTGAATATGGTTAAGACTCTTAAGAAGAATATCTCTTTCAACTGATATCTTCATAAATTATAACTCCTTAGTTTTACATAAATAAATTATCTACGAATCACTAATAAATTATAGCAGAAAACTAGGAAAAATCACTTAAGAATCAATTTTCAAGAGATCTCCTAAGAACCTCAACCTCTTCATCAATCGTCACATCACCAACTCTTAAATCTTCTATTTTTTTGACAGCATGAATTACTGTTGTATGGTCTCTACCACCAAATTTTCTTCCAATTTCAGGAAGGGATCTAGTGGTTAAGATTTTTGATAAATACATAGCAATTTGTCTCGGTCTTGCAATTGTTCTTGACCTTCTTGCGGATAATAAATCTGATAATCTAAGATTATAATAATCCGCAACTTTTCTTTGTATATCATCTATTGTCGTTTTTCTTTGAGATGCTCTAATTAAATCTTTCAATACTTCCTTCGCCATATCAGTACTTAAAGGCCTATTAGCAAATGATGAGTATGCAATGACTCTATTTAATGCTCCTTCTAAAACTCGAATATTAGAGTCAATTCTCTGAGCAAGAAATTCTAAAAGATTATCCGGTATTACTATATCAGGATTTTCTATAAGATGAGATTCTGCTTTAGATTGAAGAACACCAAGACGTAATTCATAATCTGAAGGATGAATGTCAGCAACTAAGCCCCAACCTAATCTAGATCTAATTCTTTCCTCAATACCATCAAGATCTACTGGTGATCTATCAGCAGAAATTATAACCTGATGATTATGGTCAATTAATGTATTAAAAGTATGGAAAAATTCTTCTTGTGTAGAATCTTTTCCAGCAATAAATTGAATGTCATCAATCATTAAAACATCTACAGATCTGAACTGTTGTTTAAATGCCATAGTATCTTTAAATCTTAAAGCTTTAATAAATTGATACATAAATTTTTCTGCAGAAAGGTATAAAACCTTTCTTTCAGGCCAATTCTTATTAATTTCTAAAGCCATAGCATGAAGTAAATGAGTTTTACCAAGACCCACACCACCATATAAAAATAAGGGATTAAAAGAAACATTCCTTCTTTCTGTAATTCTTCTAGCTGCTGCATATGCAAGCTCATTAGATGGACCAACTACGAAATTTTCAAAAGACAATCTTTCATCTAAAGGAGCACCAACAGAATTATGATCTAATAATGACTCAGATGATTTCATTGAAACGCCAATTTTATTTTCTTTATCCTTTGAGCTGTCTTTATCATCTGTTAAATCAATTGAAGCAATATCAATAACAACAGATTTTACTTCTCTCAACTCTTTGGAAATAATAGATAAAATACGGTCAAGATAATGATTTTCTATCCAATCTCTCATGAATCTCGTTGGCACTAAAAGAGTTAATTTACTTCCAGAAAAATCTCCAAATCGAATATTTTTAAACCAACTTTTAAATGTAGCTTCGCCTATTTCAGCTCTTAATATAGAAAGAGAGCGTTCCCATCCCTCTTTTATTTTACTAAGCTGAAAATTATTATCGTCCAAGACAGAATACCCTTCAATACTGATAAGCAACATTGATATGTTGTTTAAAAAAAATTTTGAAAATCTCAAAAAATTTACAAATAACACTAGCCTCGACTCAAGAATGATGCAACATGAATCAACAAAAAAATGAAATAAATTTTATTTTTTTATTTAGAATTTTAATTAAGAGATTTTAATTAAGAGATTTTAATTTTTTGGATAACCTAGATATCTTTCTAGATACATTTTTTTTATGAACTATGCCTTTTTGAGCAAGCTTCATTAGCTTTGGCTCAACTATATTAAAAGCTAACTGTGCTTCGTTAGTTTCTCCTGAAGCAACAGCTTCTTCAAATCTTCTAATATATGTTCTTACATTAGTTCTAAGAGATTTATTTTTCTCAGTTCTTTTTGTAATTTTTCTTACCATTTTTTTGGAAGAAGATAAATTAGCCATTTTAAACCTTTTTTTGTATTGCTAGGCTTTATATTTACTTAATATTAAAGCGTCAAGCTTTCTATTACTCATCTTTAAATTCTGGTTTTCTTTTCTCAACAAAAGCTGCCATTCCTTCAGCTTTGTCTTTTGTTGCAAACATAGAATGAAATAACCTTCTTTCAAAGCGAACTCCTTCAGCTAGGGTTGTCTCATAAGCTCTATTGACCATCTCTTTTGTCATCATTGTTGCCACTAATGATTTATTAGCAACTTCTTTAGCTATATTAACTACATCATCAACAAAATTATCATTAGATAGAATCCTGCTTACTAATCCAACACTCTCAGCCTCTTCAGCATCCATCATTCTTCCTGTCAAACACATATCCATAGATTTTGACTTGCCAATAAATCTAGTGAGTCTTTGTGTCCCCCCAGCTCCAGGGCTTACACCAAGATTGATTTCTGGTTGACCAAATTTTGCGCTCTCAGATGCTACCATAAAATCACACATCATAGCTAATTCACAACCACCCCCAAGTGCATAGCCTGAAACAGCTGCAATAGTTGGTTTTCTACATCTTGAAATTCTTTCCCAATTGCTAGTAATAAAATCTTCTTTATAAACATCCATATAAGATTTTGGTTGCATTTGCTTTATATCAGCCCCAGCTGCAAATGCTTTTTCTGAACCTGTAAGAATTAGACATTTTAAATTAGTATTTTCCTCATATTGATCAACTACTTTCGACAATTCGTCCATCAAATCATCATTCAAAGCATTAAGGGCTTCTGGTCTATTTAATGTTGCAATAATTATGTTTTCTCTAATTTCAGTTAATACATTTTTTTCTGTCATAAAGTTCCTCTCACATAAATCTCTATTATCAATTAAACAATTGTATATAAAAGTATAGCAGTAAATTTATTATAAATTTACTTTTTTTGACATGCCGGACAAAAGAATGTTGACCGATTAGATTGAACTATTCTTGTAATTTTTGATGAACAACTTTTTGAAATACATTCCTTGCCATCTCGCCCATAAACATTAAATGTACTTTGAAAATATCCCATTTTTCCTTGAGTATTGACATAATCTCTTAAAGAAGAGCCTCCTAACATTATTGATGACTTGATAATTCTTTTAATATTTTTGACTAAATGATTAAGTTCCTTTTTAGGCGTCTTATCTTTATTTACTAATTTTTTTGCGGATAATAACGGTGAAATTCCTGACTTAAATAATGCCTCACAAACATAAATATTACCTAATCCTGCAATAATTCTTTGATCCATTAAAACATTTTTTATATTTCTTTCTTTATTATGAAGCAATAAAGATAAATTTTTTGCATTACAGTCTTTTGACAAAGGTTCATAGCCAAGATTTTTTAGCCGATTATGTTCAGAGGTTCTATCACTATGCAATAATATGTATCCAAATCTTCTTGGGTCATTATAAATGACAACAAATTTTTCAGTTTTAAAAATAAAATGATCATGTTTAATTTTATTATTATTATGAAATAATTTCTTATCAATTACTCTGTAACTACCTGACATGCCTAAATGAGAAATAATTTTAATATCATTTGAAAGAGTAAATAATATATATTTTGCTCTTCGTGTTATTGATAAGATGTATTCGCCAGTTATTCTTTTTTTAAAGTTTTTATCATAAGGAAAGCGTAATTTCTTATTCGATATATCAACTTTTAGGATTTTTTGACCTAATAAGTCTCTTTTTAGACCTTCTTTTGTTGTTTCTACTTCAGGTAACTCAGGCATTATTTTAATCTTTCTATCTAGAACTAATCCTTACAACAAGCTATGTTCGCGAAATAAGGAAATATAATAATGAATAAAAATGATTTTGGATATGAGCAAGTAGAAAAGGAAGAGCATTATAATAAAGTTCAAGATGTATTTAATACTGTGGCAAATGAATACGATCTTATGAATGACCTTATGTCATTTGGTTTGCATAGAAATTGGAAAAAAGAATTCGTAAATTTAATAGAAATTAATGATGAAAAAGAGACAAGGATGCTAGATTTAGCAGGCGGGACAGGAGATATAGCCAAAAGAATTCTCAAAAATCATCCCAATACTTCAATCGAAATTATTGATAAAAACTTTTTGATGTTAAAAGAATCTAATGCAAAAAATAATATTCTCAAATCTAATAAGGTTAATCTCATTTGTGGTGATGGTGAGAGCATTCCTCTAAATGATAATTCTATTGATGTAGTAACTTTATCTTTCGGAATAAGAAATATGACTGATAGATTAAAGTGTTTAGAAGAATGTTATCGGGTCTTAAAGCCGGGAGGTATCTTCCTGTGTATGGAATTTTCAATGCCTGAAAATTATAGTTTAAGAAATATTTATGATGCTTGGTCATTTTTTATTATACCTAAATTAGGAAAATTAATAACTAAATCTGAGAAATCATACAAATATCTTGTTGAGAGCATAAGAACATTCCCAAAACCAGCGGAATTTGTTGGTATTTTAGAAAAAGCCAATTTTTCAAGAACTTCAATAAAGCAACTAAGTGGTAATATCGTTTGTATCTATAAAAGTAGGAAAATTTAATGTTAGGATTTTATAGAATTATAAATCTAGTTCCTGCTCTCAGAGCAATTATTTCTGAGGAAAGCTTGATACCAAAAAATAATCAAAACAAGGTTCCCTTTTTATTCAAAATTCTTAGGCTTTTATTATTTGCAAAAAAAAATAAAAATACAGATTTATCAAAAACTTTGAGAAAACTTGGCCCGACTTGGATTAAACTTGGACAATTCTTATCAACTAGACCAGATATTATTGGAAAAGATCTATCAGATAAACTCAAAAATTTACAAGATAAAGTTGAACCATTTACAATAACAAAAGCTAAAGAAATACTCCAAAAAGAATTTAAAGAGGATTGTAAAAATATTTTTTTAGAGATAATGCCTTCAAAGACTGCAGCTTCAATTGCACAAGTTCATAAAGGAAAAGTAAAATTAAATAATGAAGAATATGATGTAGCAATCAAAATTTTAAGACCAAATATAGAAAAAGAAATAAAAAGGGATTTGAAAAATTTCTTTGTAGCAGCAAAAATTATAGAAAGATTTTCCAAAGAGGCAAAAAGGCTAAGACTAATCGAGATCGTTAAAACCTTAGCTGAGAGTCTTAGTATGGAAATAGATCTTAGATTAGAAGCTGCCGCTCAATCAGAAATAAGAGAAAATGTTATTAATGATGATTACTTTAATGTTCCAGATGTTTATTGGGATCTGACAAGAAAGAATATATTAATTTCTGATTGGGTAGATGCAATACCAGCAAAAGATTTAAATAAAATCACTGAAGAAGGTTTTAATAAAAAGAGAATAGGAAGAAATATACTAAAAACATTTCTTACTACATCCATACGTGATGGTTTATTTCATGCAGACATGCATCAAGGTAATCTTTTCATTGAAAAAGAAGAAAAAATTATAGCTGTAGATTTTGGCATAGTTGGTCACCTTGATTTTGAAAGTAAACAATACCTAAATAATATTTTACTTGGTTTTATTAATAGAGATTATGATAAAATTGCCAATGTTCATTTTGAAGCAGGATATGTACCTGAAACAGAAGATAAGAAAAAATTTGCACAAGCACTGCGATCTATAGGAGAGCCTATTCAAGGAAAAGAGGCTAGTGATATATCTATCGGAAATCTTCTCACACAACTTTTTGAAATCACCAATCAATTTAATATGAAAACACAACCTCAATTACTTCTGCTTCAAAAAACAATGGTTGTTGTTGAAGGTGTGGCAAGAGAATATGATCCAAATTTAAATATATGGACTGAATCGGAGCCAATATTAAATGAATTAAATAAAATAGATTTTGTAAATAAATTTAATTTTTCGACTGATGAAGTTATTAATCGAGCTAAAGATATAATTATAAATCTTCCTAATAATATCGAAGGTGTTAAGAAAAATATAAACCAAATGGGAAAAATAATTGATTATCAGGGAATAAAAATACACCCAGAAAGTTTAAATAGTATAAATTATAATAATAGTAACTCATTGTTTTATATTATTATTCTTCTTTTGATAATAATATTGATGATTTCGATTTTTTAATTTTAAAATATCCTACACATTTGAATTTAATGGATTTATATTCCATTTGTTAATTTTGAGAGAATAATGAAAAAGATATTGTTAATTATAACTGGTGGTATTGCCTCATATAGGGCTCTTGATTTGATTAGAGAAATCAAAAGATCAGGCGATGATGTGACTTGCGTAATGACAAAAAGTGCATGTCAGTTTATTCAGCCAATATCCTTTGCAACATTATCAAAAAATAAAGTCTATACAGAACTTTTTGATTTAAATAATGAGTCTGAAATTGGCCATATCAATTTATCTAGAGAATCTGATTTGATTGTAATTGTTCCTGCTACAGCAAATACCTTATATAAAATTGCTAATGGAGTTGCTGATGATTTAGCTAGCACTATTATGTTGGCTTCAAATAAACCTACATTAATAGCGCCTTCAATGAATGTAAAAATGTGGGAAAACCAAAATACAATTGCTAATGTTTTAAAACTCAAAGAACAAGGCATTCATTTTATAGGGCCTAATAAGGGTGAAATGGCATGCGGTGAAGTAGGTTATGGTAAAATGGCATCAGTTCAGGAAATCAAAAAGGAAATTGATTATCTTCTTAAGCCAGGTATCTTAACTGGAAAAAGAGCGTTAGTAACATCTGGACCAACAATTGAGCAAATCGATCCTGTCAGATTTATATCTAACAATTCTTCTGGTAAACAAGGACATGCAATTGCAGATGCATTAAGAAGGCATGGAGCTGATACAAAACTAATCAGCGGACCTGTAAATATCAAAGACCCAGAAAATATGAAAGTGACAAAAGTAAATTCTGCTGAGGAAATGCTTCATGAATGTAGGGAAAGTCTACCAGTTGATATTGCTGTATTTGCTGCTGCAGTTTCCGATTGGAAATGTTCAAAAACTTCTAATATTAAGATAAAGAAGACATCTGAAAATGATGAGTTAAATCTAAATCTTGAAAAAAATCAGGATATTTTAAAAGAAATAAGTACATTAAATAAGAACAGACCTGATCTAGTGATTGGCTTTTCTCTTGAAACGGATAATCTTATTGAAACAGCAAAAGAAAAATTAAAGAATAAATCTTGCGATTGGATAATTGCTAATGAACATCATAATGGTAAAGAAAGTGTTTTTGACAGTGATATGAATTCAGTAAAATTAGTTGAAAATGATAATCTTGAAGATTGGGGCTACTTAACAAAAAATGATATAGCTGAAAAACTATGCATAAAGATTTCAAAATTCTTTAATGAGGCTGCTTAGTGGTAAATGATCATGATCTTGAAAAATATTCACGCCAAATAATTCTCAATGAAATAGGTCCTGAAGGACAGGAAAAAATTAATAGAGTAAACATACTTGTTATTGGTGCAGGAGGTTTAGGGTCTTCAGTTATACAATATTTAAGTGCAGCGGGTGTTGGAAAAATCGGTATTGCGGATGACGATAAAGTTGAGCTTTCAAATCTAAATAGGCAATTAATATACAGAGAAAATGATTTAGGAAAAAACAAGGTAGATGCTACTAAAAATTACATATCAAAATCAAATCCATCCACAGAAATAGAAACTTATAAAATACGCATAGATGAAAAGAATTTACCAAGTATAATTGGTGATTATGATCTTATTGCAGATTGTTCAGATAATATAGAAACTAGATTATCCATAAATGATATATGCGTTAAATATAAAAAAACCTGGGTTATGGCTGCAGTTGGAGGTTTTTTTGGACAAATAGCTTCGTTTCAATCAATTAAAAATAATACTTCAAATTCAACATATAGAGATCTCATGAAACATAAGATCTTTGATGAAGCAGGTTGTGATAATATAGGCGCCATTGGATCAGTTGTAGGTACAGTTGGGGGTATACAAGCAACAGAAATAATAAAACTTACAATTGGAAATAAAGAAAATTTAATAAACAAAATTCTTATTTTTGATTTCATAACATTTCAGGGTAAGACACTAAAAATTAATTAGATATAAATAAAAATGAATAACAAAATTAAAGGTAAAAAAATAAATTATTTAGTCTGGTTATTTTTTTTATTATTTAGTATTTCATTTTCATTTTCTATTTTTCCACAAGTGACATCTATTGAATGGCTGTCCTTAAAGTATGATAAAACTTATCTTCGCTCAGGCCCTTCAAAACAAAATAAGGTTTTATGGACTTATAAAAAAAAGGGTTTGCCAATTAAGGTTATAAGAAAAAAAGGTGACTGGTATGAGGTAGAGATGCCTGAAAAAATTATAGGATGGATAAGCTCTACACAAATTTCATTTAAGAGAAGAGTACTTGTAATTTCCGATGAGTTAATAAACATAAGAAAAAAGGAGGTGAGCTCATCAAAAGTAATTGCAAAAGTAGGTAAAAATGTAATTGGTGAATTAATAAGTTGTCAAAAAAAAATATGCAAAGTTGACTATTATAAAGTTGAAGGTTTTGTTGAAAAAAAATTCTTATGGGGAGTAGATTAATATGTGGAGCCAAATAATTGGCTCCACAAATATATTAAAATTAATATAAATCAGAATTCATAACTTTATTCCATGCAGAAATAAAATCAGAAACAAATTTTTCTTTTGAATCTTCTTGAGCATAAAGTTCAGCAATAGCTCTTAACTGAGAATTTGATCCAAAAATTAGATCAACCCGTGAAGCAGAGGAAACTTTTTCACCAGACTTTCTATCAATTGACTCAAAAGAATTACCAGTACCATTGGTTTTCCAAGATACTGACATATCTAATAAATTTACCAAATAATCGTTGGTTAATTCATTTGGATTTTCTGTAAAATTACCATATCCATTGTGAGTTACTCCTAATGATCTTAAACCACCAAGCAATACCGTCATTTCGGGAGCTGTCAATCCAAGCAGTTGGGCTCTATCAAGCAACATTTCTTCTGCTTTAACTTCAAGGCCATCTCGATGATAATTTCTAAAGCCATCAGAAAGAGGTTCTAAATAAGCAAAAGAATCTATATCAGTTTGATCCTGAGATGAATCTCCTCTTCCTGGGGTAAAATCTAAAGTTCTTCCAGAAGCTTTTTCAATTCCAAGATTTCCACCAAGAATTATGATGTCTGCTAGTGATACTCCAGTTTCTGAAGAAATATTTTCATATACTGATAATACTTTTTCAAGTTGTTCAGGTTTATTAACTTCC
The DNA here is from genome assembly GCA_045565415.1 of Alphaproteobacteria bacterium. Taxonomy (GTDB): domain Bacteria; phylum Pseudomonadota; class Alphaproteobacteria; order MED-G09; family MED-G09; genus AG-430-B22. The sequence goes on from JBJLFK010000016.1 coordinate 25,479, forward strand.
CAATTTTTTTGAGGTTCAAGTCTTATACGAGCGCCATTTGCTCCGCCTCTAAGGTCAGAACCTCTAAATGTTGAAGCACTAGCCCAAGCAGTTTCAACAAGCTGTTGAACACTTAAACCAGATTCATCTATTTTACTTTTAACAGAATTTACATCGTAATCTTGATTTCCAACAGGAACAGGATCTTGCCAAATCAATTCTTCTGTTGGCGCTTCTGGTCCAACATAATTTGTAATTGGACCCATATCTCTATGTAAAAGCTTAAACCAGGCTCTAGCAAATGCATCGGCAAATTCATCCGGATTTTCATGAAATCTTTTTGAAATTTCTTTATAAATTGGATCTTCTCTAAGAGCTATATCAGTAGTAGCCATCATTGTAGGAACTTTTTTTGATGAATCATGGGCATCGGGCGCCATATCCTCATCTTTCTGGTCTTTTGCAAACCATTGATTTGCTCCTGCAGGGCTCTTACCTAATTCCCAATCATATCCGAAAAGTAAATCAAAATATCCATTATCCCATTTAATAGGATCTGCAGTCCATGCGCCTTCAAGACCACTTGTTATTGCATCTCCGCCAAGACCAGAACCATGATCATTCTTCCAACCAAATCCCATTGACTCAATTGGAGCGCCTTCAGGTTCTACTCCAACATTCGACTCAAGTGATGCTCCATGTGCCTTACCGAAGGTATGCCCTCCAGCAATTAAGGCTACAGTTTCTTCATCATTCATAGCCATTCTTGCAAATGTTTCTCTGATATCTTTTGCGCTAGCTAAAGGATCAGGATTTCCATCAGGACCCTGAGGGTTGACATAAATCAATCCCATTTGAACAGCAGCAAGCGGGTTATCTAATTCTCTTTCGCCCTGATATCTACTGTTCGTAAGCCATTCCTTTTCAACGCCCCATAGGATATCTTCTTCCGGACCCCAAATATCTTCACGACCACCACTAAATCCAAATGTTTTACCGCCCATAGATTCAATAGCAACATTTCCTGATAAGATTAAAAGATCTGCCCAGCTAATCTTATTTCCATATTTTTGTTTAATAGGCCATAGTAAGCGTCTTGCCTTATCTAAGTTTCCATTATCTGGCCAGCTGTTTAAAGGCGCAAAACGCATTGATCCAGTTCCTCCGCCACCGCGTCCATCTGTGCTTCGGTATGTACCTGCAGCATGCCATGTTAAACGAATAAAAAAAGGTCCATAATGACCATAATCAGCAGGCCACCATTCTTGGGAATCAGTCATTAAATCATTTAAATCTTTCTTCAATGCATCATAATCAAGTTTATTAAATTCTTCTCTGTAATCAAAGTCTTCACCAAGTGGATTTGACTTGCTGTCATGTTGATGAAGTATTCCTAAATTTAATTGATCAGGCCACCAATCCTTATTAGCAGTACCAGTAGAACTATTACTGGTCATAGCTCCATGCATTACAGGGCATTTATTTTCGTTTTCAGTTGCATTACTCATGTTTTAATTCTCCAAACATATTTATTAATCTAAACCTTAATTAGAATCTCAATATTTTTAACATCATCTTTTTTTATTTTCTTAGGTAATGATATATTGATATCTTCAGGTTCAATATCATAAAGTCTGGATTCTTTTGTATCATAAATATGATAATGATCTGAGGTATTTGTATCAAACCAAGAGCGATCATCGTCTATCATTACTTTTGAGATTAAGCCTTTTGAATAAAAATCATTTAAAACATTGTAAATTGTACCAGCTGATATTTTAATTCCATTTTTAGAACATTTCTTCTCAACGATTTCTGCTGAAAAATGCCAATTTGCACTTGAAAATAGAATATCAAAGATAGCAATTCTTTGATTTGTTGGCCGCAAATTATTTTGTCTTAATATATTTTTGATTTTTTCATAGGGCATAATTACATTTACCTTTTTACCAGTTTAGAGTCAATTTAAAGTAGAAAAAAAATCTTTTTCTTACTATGCAAGTATTAATATGATAAAGGACTGAATTAGAAATAAAATGGAACAAAAAAATAACTATAATTATGAAGACCTCATAAGTTGTGCAAAAGGTGAGTTATTTGGACCTGGTAATGCACAATTACCAATGCCGCCTATGCTTATGTTTGATAAGATAACAAATATATCTTCAGAGGGCGGTTCTAAAAATAAAGGTATCATCAAAGCTGAAATGGAAATAAAACCAGATTTATGGTTTTTTGATTGCCATTTTATTGATGACCCTGTTATGCCCGGCTGTTTAGGCTTGGACGCTATGTGGCAATTACTTGGGTTTTATCTTGGCTGGCTTGGTGAAAAAGGAAGAGGAAGAGCAATATCGGTTGGAAATGTAAAATTTTCAGGAATGATTTTACCTCAAACAAAGAAACTGGAATATACTATTAATTTGAAAAGAGTTTTGACAAGTAAGTTAGTTTTAGGGATTGCCGATGGTATATTGTCAGCAGATGGTGAGGCAATATATGAAGCGAGTGATTTAAGGGTAGCATTGTTTTCATAGAAAAGAGGGATAAAACATGAGACGTGTAGTAGTAACAGGTATGGGTATTGTATCTTGTATAGGAAATAATACTCAAGAGGTACTTTCAAATCTACGTGAAGGAAAATCAGGAATATCTAAATCTGAAGAACATGTAGATTTAGGTTTCAGAAGTCAGATATATGGGAAGCCTAATCTTGATCCTGAAGAGTATTTAGACAAAAAGATAAGAAGATTTATGGGAATGGGCGCAGCATGGAATTATATTTCTATGCAACAAGCAATCGAAGATGCTGGTTTAGAAGAAAAAGATATTATAAATGAAAAAACAGGCATCATTATGGGCTCTGGAGGGCCTTCAACAAAAACACTTGTTGAATCGGCTGACATAACCAGGGAAAAGGGACCAAAAAGAGTTGGGCCTTTTGCCGTTCCTAAAGCTATGTCGTCAACTAATTCAGCAACCTTAGCTACACCATTTGGAATCAAAGGAATTAATTATTCAATTTCGTCCGCATGCGCAACTTCTTCGCATTGCATTGGCAATGCTTACGAACTTATTCAGTTTGGAAAACAAGACACAATGTTTGCAGGTGGTGGTGAAGAACTTAATTGGGCTTTGTCTGTCCTTTTTGACGCAATGGGAGCAATGTCATCAAAATATAATGATAAGCCTTCTACTTCAAGTAGAGCTTACGATAAGGATAGAGATGGTTTTGTTATTGCTGGTGGTGCAGGCGTTCTTGTTCTTGAAGAAATGGAAAAAGCCAAAGCCAGGGGAGCAAAAATTTATGCTGAAATTGTTGGATATGGAGCAACATCTGATGGACATGATATGGTTCAACCTTCTGGAGAAGGGGCTGTTAGATGCATGAAAATGTCAATGGAAAATATTGGTTGTGAAATTGATTATATCAATCCACATGCAACATCAACACCTATTGGTGATGAAAAAGAGGTTGAGGCCATAAGGGAGACATTTGGAAGTAAAATTCCTAATATAAGTGCTACAAAATCTTTGACTGGTCATAGTCTTGGTGCAGCTGGGGTTCAAGAAGCTATATACTCTATATTAATGATGCAAAATAATTTTATTGCAAAATCTGCCAATATTGAAAATATTGATCCTAAATTTGAGGACTTACCAATTAATCAAGAAAGAATTGATAATGCAAATATAGGGTGTTTATTATCCAACAGTTTTGGTTTTGGCGGAACTAATGCTTCATTAGTTTTTAAAAATCCAAATTTATAAATAATAGAGATTTAACGATTATGAACGACCAAATAATGAAAGGTAAAAGGGGATTAATAATGGGGGTGGCAAATGACCATTCTTTAGCCTGGGGTATAGCAAATAAACTTCATCAAAATGGCGCAGATCTCGCTTTCACATATCAAGGAGAAACCTTTAAAAAAAGAGTTAAACCTTTGGCAGATTCAATTAATTGTATAGATAATTTAATTGATTGCGATGTTCTAAATGAAAATGAATTAGTTGATGCTTTTGATTTTATAAAAAATAAATGGGGACAAATAGATTTTATTGTTCATTCAATTGCGCATTCAGATAAAAATGAGCTTAATGGAAAATATATTAATACATCTCGAGAAAACTTTCTTAAAACTCTTGAAATTTCATGTTTTTCTTTAACAAATATTACTAAGATTTTTGAACCTATAATAAATGATAATGGTTCAATTTTAACATTAACTTATGGTGGCTCTGAAAGAGTAATACCAAATTATAATGTTATGGGTGTTGCCAAAGCTGCATTAGAATCATCAGTCCGGTATCTTGCTGTAGATTTAGGGGAAAGAGGAATAAGGATAAATGCACTATCAGCTGGTATGATGAGGACACTTGCAGGTTCAGCAGTCAAAAATGCTAGAAACATGTTCAAATTTGCTGAAAAACATAAACCATTAAAAGATATTCCTCTTAATTTGGATGATATTGGTTCATCTGGTCTTTATTTAATATCAGATCTCTCAAGAGGAGTAACAGGTGAAATACATTATGTAGATCAAGGTTACAATATTATAGGAATGCCTAAGACTGACGATCTTTAAGAATCTTCTTTTTCAGTATCAGTATCCTCTTTTTTATTCTCTTTTTTATTCTCTTTTTTATTCTCTTTTTTATTCTCTTTTTTATTCTCTTTTTTATTCTCTTTTTTATCTTCGTTAACTGATTCTTCTCCTGTTTCTTGATCAATATTCTTCATAGATAACTTTACTTTTCCTCGATCAAAACCAACAAATTTAACTTTGACTATATCTCCTTCACTTACAACATCGGTAACTTTATTAACTCTCTCAGTAGATAGTTGTGAAATATGAACAAGACCATCCTTCTTTCCAAAGAAGTTTACAAACGCACCAAAGTCCATAATTTTTACAACTTTTCCTTCATAGATTATCCCTACTTCTGGTTCAGCAACAATTGAATTAATCATTTCTAAAGCTTTTTCTATGGCCTCGGCATTATTCGAAGCAATTTTAACAATACCATCATCATTAATATCTACTACTGCTCCACTCTCTTCGACAATTTCTCTTATAACTTTTCCGCCAGCACCAATTACTTCTCTAATCTTATCTGTAGGAACATTTATTGTTTCAATTCTTGGGGCATTAGAATTAACAGTATCTCTGGCCTTATCAAGAGCCTTAGCCATTTCTCCAAGAATGTGAATTCTTCCATTTTTTGCCTGCGATAAGGCAGTTTCCATAATATCTTTAGTGATGCCAGTAATTTTGATGTCCATTTGCAAAGAAGTAATCCCATCATTTGTTCCTGCAACTTTAAAATCCATATCTCCGAGATGATCCTCATCTCCAAGAATATCAGATAAAACAGCAACCCTATCATCTTCTTTAATTAGACCCATGGCTATACCAGCAACTGGTTTTGACAACGGTATTCCGGCATCCATCATGGCCAAAGAAGATCCACAAACAGTAGCCATAGATGAAGATCCATTTGATTCAGTTATTTCCGAAACAAGTCTTATTGTGTAAGGGAAGGCATCATATTCAGGCATTACTGCCTTAAGAGCTCTCCATGCTAATTTACCATGACCTATCTCCCTTCTCCCAGTAAAACCAGTTCTTCCTGTTTCACCAACTGAATAAGGAGGAAAATTATAATGAAGCATAAATCGTTCTTTATAGGTTTCATCTAATCCATCAACAAATTTTTCATCAACACCTGTTCCAAGGGTTGTAACAACTAAGGCCTGAGTTTCACCTCTTGTGAAAAGTGCTGAACCATGAGTAAGAGGTAAAATACTAACATCAGATTGAATAGGCCTGACCGTTTCTAGATCACGACCATCAATTCTTTCACCGGTATCTAAGATGTTATTTCTAACAATATTTTTTTCAATTGTTTTAAATGCTGATGATATTGTTGATTCATTATGATCTTCATCTTCATCATCATCTGAAACTAATTCAGATATAAGGTTCTTTTTTATCTCAGCAATTTTTTCAGTTCTCTTTTGTTTATCTGCTTCCTTGTATGCTTCTGATAAGTCATCTTTGATAGCTGAACTTACTTTATTCTCAATATCGGATATATCCTTTTTTTCAAATTCTCTAGGTTCTTTTGCTGCCTTCTCAGCTAAACTAATTATAGCATCAATAATTTGAACAAAGTTCTCTTGTCCAAAAGTAACAGCTCCTAACATTTGTTCTTCGGATAATTCTTTAGCTTCAGATTCTACCATTAGAACAGCATCTTTTGTTCCGGCAACAACCAAGTCGAGATCGGAGTCCTCCATTTCTTCTTTTGTAGGATTTAATATATATTCACCATCTTTGAAGCCAACCCTAGCTGCGCCAATTGGACCCATAAAAGGAACACCTGATAATGTTAGAGCGGCTGAACATGCTATCAATGCAACTATATCTGCATCATTTTCAGTATCATAACTTATTACTGTAGCAATAACTTGTGTTTCACATTTAAAGCCATCCGCAAATAAAGGTCTTATAGGTCTATCGATTAATCTTGAGACTAATGTCTCTTTCTCTGAAGGCCTACCTTCTCTTTTAAAAAAACCACCAGGTATTTTACCTGCTGCATAGCCTTTTTCTTGGTAATTTACTGTTAAAGGAAAGAAATCTAAACCTTTCTTTTCTTCTCTATCAGCAACAACTGTAGCTAAAACTGATGTTCCACCATATGTAGCTATAACTGAACCATGTGCCTGTCTAGCAACCCTTCCAGTCTCAATTGTTAATTTTTTTCCACCCCATTCTAAAACTTCATTTTGAATATCAAACATTTTATCACATACTTCCTATATTGATTTTTTAATAAATTTAATTTGTAAATAATTAAGAAAAATTATCTTCTTAGTCCAAGACGTTTAATAATATCATCATATCGAGATTCGTTTTTGGATTTTATATAATCTAAAACTTTTCTTCTCTGATTGACTAATTTTAATAAGCCTTGTCTTGAATGATTGTCTTTTTTATGATCCTTAAAGTGATCAGTAAGATTTTTAATTCTCTCTGTTAAAACAGCTACTTGCACTTCTGGTGATCCAGTGTCACCTTCAGCAGTAGCAAAATCCTTAATAATTTCCTTTTTTCTATCTGCATTAATCGACATCAATTACTCCTTAGATTAAAAATTTCCTCAGAAAAAACTTTCTTAGGTTTGAAAGAATTTTCACATACAATGGCAAGTCCAATAGGTCTTTTATTTTTCAATAAGAGAACTTCGCTTCCCAGCTTAGAATTTTTGAGTAAATCACTATTACAAAATGATTGACCCTGTTGAAATCTTTCTACCTCTTTATCGCTTATAAGTAAGGCCGGGATGTCGTCCAGCACTTTACTTAAAGGAATAAGAAGGTTTCCTCCAACCATTCCAGCTGGCGCACTATGCACTAATTTTTCAATCGTTTCTAGTGAAAAAGCGTCTTCTAATGAAAAATGGCCTAATTCAAACCTTTCAAGGCTACAAATTACACCTAAAGCACCTATTTTATCACACATATCTCTTGCTAAAGACCTAATATAAAAACCCTTACCTACAGATGCCATAAATTCTGTTTTATCGGTTTTATGATCTAATAATATCAAATCATGTAGTTTCACCTTTTTTTCTTTAATACAAAAATCGATACCCTCTCTTGCAAGCTTGTAAGCTCTTTGACCATCAACCTTTACAGCAGAATATTTTGGTGGCCTTTGGTAAATTTCGCCTTTGAATTTACTCATTACAGCTAAAATATCTTCCTTTGTTGGTATAAAATCTGATTTTTCAATTATTTTACCTTCAAGATCATGGCTCAAGGTTTTAACACCCCATAAAATCGAGAATCGATACTTCTTTTTTGAAGAAACTAAATAAGGAATAGTCTTTGTCGCATTTCCAAAAGCTATTGGTAAAATTCCTGTTGCCAGAGGGTCTAATGTTCCTGCGTGACCCAATTTCTTTATAGAAAGAATTCTTCTTAATTTTTTAACTACATCAAATGAACTCATATTGGCTGGTTTATTTATACAAATCCACCCACTAGAAAAGTAATCACCATTAGATTTTATTTTATTTGATAATTGTATCATCTTGTACTTTTTGAGAAGAAAATAATTCGTCTAATCTTTTAATCTCGTTAATGGTTTCATCAAAAAAAAATGATATTTCTGGCACATATTTTAATTTTACTTTGTCTGCAATTTTTTTTCTTATTATTTTTTTTGATTCATTAAAGGACTCAATAATAATTTCAATTTTATTAGTATCAGATGGAACTATATAAAACTTTGCATTTCTTAAGTCTGGAGATACATCAACATAAGTAATAGTTATTAAAATATTATCTAATATTGGATTTTTGCTCTCGCCTCTTATTAGTATCTCATTCAAAGCTGATCTTAAAAGCTCTTGAACTCTTAATTGTCTTTGAGAAACTTCTTTTTGCTGGCTAGAATGTTTTTTTTTCATTTTTATTATAAAGATTAAATTTTCTTTTTAATTTCTTTAACTTCATAACATTCAATCTTATCTTTAGGTTTTATGTCTTCATTATTATCGAAAGCTAAACCACATTCTTGGCCTGATTGCACTTCTTTAACGTCATCTTTAAATCTTTTAAGTTCTTTAATTTTGCCCTCATAAACGACAATCCCATCTCTTATTAATCTTGCATGTTCTCCTTTTTTAATAGTGCCATCATTAATTAAACAACCTGCAATATTGCCTGTCTTAGATATTTTAAAAACCTCTAATACTTCAGCATTCCCAAGAATATTTTCCTTTAGCTCAGGATCGAGCCTTCCTTCTAACATATTTTTGATATCATCAAGTAAATCATATATTATGGAATGATAAATTATGCTGATTTGAGACATATCTGCTAAATCCTTTGCTTGAGTATTAGCTCTGACATTAAAACCAAAAACAATCGAGTTAGATGTTTCTGCAAGTGAGATATCACTTTCAGAAATTGCTCCTACTCCAGAATGAACAACTCTACATGATATTTCTTCATTACCGATATTTAGAACTCCATCCTTTATTGCCTCTGCGGACCCATGAACATCAGCTTTTATAATAACTGGTAATTCTTTTTTTGTTTCATCCTTAATTTTAGATAACATTTGCTCAATATTTGATTGTGGAACATTTGGAGATTCTTTCTTATTTTGTCTCTTTCTATATTCAGTTATCTCCCTTGCTCTTGCTTCATTTTCTACTACTGAGAGAAAATCTCCAGCATTAGGTGTATTATTTAAACCTAAAACTTCTATCGGATCTCCCGGATAACATTCAGTTACTTGATCACCCTTATCATTAATTAAAGATCTAACTTTTCCCCAATTCTGTCCAACGATCACTATATCCCCTTTTTTTAAGGTTCCCTTTTGAATTATTGTTGTCACTACAGGTCCTCGACCTTTATCTAATTTTGACTCAATAACAAATCCTTCAGCTTGTCTGTCCGGGTTAGCTTTTAGATCGAGAATTTCAGCTTGTAAATTAATTGCTTCTAGCAAATCTTCCATACCTTCCTTAGTTTGAGCCGAAAGTTCGATGCATTGAATGTCTCCACCGAGTTCTTCAACTATTAATTCATGCTCTAAAAGATCATTTTTTGTTTTTGTTGGATTTGCTTCAGGTTTATCCATCTTATTAATTGCAACTATAATAGGTACATTTGCTTCTTTAGAGTGGTTAATAGCTTCTATTGTTTGTGGCATAACACTATCGTCAGCAGCAACAACAAGAATAACAATATCTGTAATCTTTGCTCCTCTTGCTCTCATAGAAGTAAATGCTGCATGTCCAGGAGTGTCAATAAAAGTGATTTTGTTATCGTTTATTATTATTTGATAAGCTCCAATATGTTGCGTAATTCCACCAGCTTCTCCCGACACAATGCTCGTTTCTCTAATAGAGTCTAATAATGATGTTTTGCCATGATCAACATGTCCCATTATTGTTACAACAGGCGGTCTAGGTTTTTTTGATTCTTCAGAATCATCTTCTGAGGATAAACCAACCTCAACATCAGATTCTGAAACTCTTGTTACTGAGTGTCCAAATTCTTCCACAATAAGTTCAGCGGTATCAGCATCAAGAAAATCATTAATCTTAACCATAACTCCTTGTTGCATGAGAGATTTAATCACATCAACACCTCTTTCCGCCATTCTGTTTGAGAGCTCTTGAACAGTTATTGATTCTGGAATAACAACATTTCTTGATATTTTCTCTTTAGGGGCATCACTAATAACAGCTTTCTTTTTAGCTTTTTCTTGTCTTCTTCTTATTGAAGCAAGAGACCTTTGTCTTTCATTCTCATTTAAAGCTTCTGAAATAGTAAGCTTTCCTTTTCTCCTTTTTTGAGGTTCATTTTTAGTTTTTTTTGTTGATTTATCCTTATCTTCACCTTTACTTTCTTTCTTTCTAACTGATGGACTTTGTGTATCACTTTTTTTAGGGGTAAAACTTTTTTTCTTTGGACTTTTTTCAAACTCACCGTCTGAAGGTATATCAATAGGATCTTTTTTTGATTTTGTTTCTTTTTTAATATTTCCTTCTTTTGAAATTCCCTTTTCAAAAACGGCTTCATTTTTCTTTCTTGTGTCAGCATCTAAAAGTGCTTTTTCCCTCGCAATCCTCTCCTTATCAGTCAAACTACCAAAAACATCATTTTCGGTTGGTTCGTTAATCTGTCTTGATTTAACTGAGCTTGTCCTAGTTTTAATATTTGGTGCACTCGGCTTTCTTGTCTTAGAAATTTTTCCTCTTTTTGATTCAACAACAACAGTTGAAACTCTTGAACTTCCTCTATTTCTGGCACCAATCGTGCTTTTAGAAGATGTCGTATTAGTTTTGAGAGAGAGTGTTTTCTCTTTTTTATCTTTTTTAGTATCTTCAGGCATATATTTTTCCTTAATTATTTAACTAAAAGATTAATTATCTTCTGAGTTGATTTCTAATTCATCACTGTCCGAAACCTCATCTTGATCATCATGTATTTCTTCATCAGAACTTTCTTCACTATCTTCTTCAATTATTCCAATGATTTTTCTTGCTTTCATTATTAACTCATTTGCATAATCTTCACCCAATTCAAATGATGAAAGCATACCTAATTCACGATGTTTAACTCCGTCTTTATATTCTTCCCAACCGACTAAATCGTCTGTGGAACAATAAGCAAAGTCTTCAAGACTTTTAACATCATTTTCACCTAATTTAATAATCATCTTCAAGCTTAATTCTTCAATTTCAAGAATATCATCTTGTACACCAAGTTCCTTTCTTTTTTCTTCAAGGAGAATATTTTCCTTTTCTAAAAAGTCATTTGCTCTAGCCTGAATCTCTTGAGCTGTTTCTTCATCAAATCCAGAAATGCTAGTGATCTCTCCAATCTCAACCATAGCTATTTCTTCAACCTCAGAGAAGCCTTCAGTAACTAGTAATTGAGCTAATAATTCATCAACATCTAAAGATTCAATAAATAAATTAGTTCTCTCTTGGAATTCTTTTTGCCTTCTTTCAGACTCTTGGTCTTCAGTAAGTATATCTATCTCCCAACCAGATAATTCGGATGCTAATCTTACATTTTGGCCCCTTCGTCCTATAGCCAGTGATAGCTGGTCCTCTGGAACAACAACTTCTAAACGTTCGTCTTCATCATATAATACTACCTTCATTACTTCAGCTGGTTGTAAGGCTTTTACAACAAAATCTGCAATATTATCAGTCCAAGATAATATATCTATCTTCTCACCTTGAAGCTCATTAACAACTGCTTGAACTCTGCTGCCTCTCATTCCAACACATGCGCCAACTGGGTCTATGCTTGTTTCTTTTGAAAAAACAGCAATTTTTGCTCTACTTCCAGGATCGCGCGCTACCCCAATAATTTCAATAATACCATCATAAATCTCAGGCACTTCCTGAGCAAAAAGATTGGCCATAAAATCTGAATGTGTTCTAGATAAGAAAATCTGGGGCCCTCTCATTTCTCTTCTTACTTCATAAATATATGCTCTTACTCTATCACCCGCTCTATAAGCCTCTCTTGGTAGTAATTGATCTCTTCTTATTACAGCTTCAGCTCTACCTAAATCTACAACTACAGAGCTATATTCGACTCTTTTGACAACACCACTAATAATCTCACCAACTCTATCTTTAAATTCTTCATAGTGTCTCTCTCTTTCAGCATCTCGAACTTTTTGAACAATAACTTGTTTAGCGCTTTGGGCTGCTACTCTTCCAAAATCTATTGGTGGAAGTTCTTCTTCAACTGCAGGTCCTTCTATAGAAGCATTTGGATCAATTTTTTTTGCATCTTTTAAGTTAATTTGCCTAAAATTATCTTCAACCTCTTCTACTACATCTAGCAGTCTAAGAAGACGAATATTTCCCGTATCATTATTTATATCAACTCTAATCTTATTTTCCGCACCATATTTCGAAGCCGCAGCTTTTTCAATTGCCTCAGCCATAGCAGATAAAACAATTTCTTTATCGATTGCTTTCTCTTTTGCTACTGCATCAGCAATTTGTAATAGTTCTAATCTGTTAGCGCTTATACCAGTTGGCGACATAATATTTTCCTTTCATAAAACTAACTAATTAAGTTAGGTTTTGGGGGATCCTTTTCTACCCAAGAGAGAATTACTTCTTTAATCATTAGTGGATCTAAGTCATATTCTCCATTCAAATCTTTTTCATTATCGATAAATATTTTAATTTTGTTTTCTGAAAAACCTAAAAGTTTAGCATTTAATTTCTTTGGAAAATCTTTATCACTATTTAGTTTTATATGTACAAAATTGTTAGACCATATTTTAAAGTCTTTCTCCCTAGTAAGAGGTCTCTCAATACCAGGAGAGGAAATTTCTAATGAATAATCTGTAAATAGTTTTTCATTTTTTTCTAAATAATCAATAATAACCTCATTTAATATCTCACAATCTTCGAATGATAGAGTATGTTGATCATTTTCAGCCATTATTTGAATATTTGTAACTTTTTTCCCATTAACTTTAATTACTTAATTCTTACTAGTCCATAATTTAATTCATCTAACACATCGATAATATATGTAGCAAATTCTTGATTGCCGTCTGGAGCTAAAAGATGTTCATAATAATTTTCCATATACTATCCTTCAAAAAATAAAAAAAGCGGGAGATTTTTAGTCGCCCACTTCGTAATAAATCCGAAATATGTGCTTTTATTACAAATTAATTGTCAAAAATCAAGAATTTAAAGTTTTAATCATTTATTGCTTAATAAACTGAAAATAAAAAGGTTTTATATTATTTTTAAGTGCTTTTAGCTCGTATCGCGAAACAGGATGTGTGCTAATTTTCTTTCTACAATTAATAGGTATGTCAATTTCCCAATTAAAATCTGAGTTTAATATAAAATGTCTTAGACCCCAATAAGCCAAACCCTTATTATCAGTAAAAAATAGGGTTCTCCCATTTAATTTAAGTATTCTTGATATTTCATATACACTATCTTTATTAATAACGCGTCTTTTCCAATGTCTTCTTTTTGGCCAAGGGTCTGGAAACATAATTAAAATTTCATCTAAATAATTTGTTTTAGCTAGCTTTAGGTAATCAAAAGCATCTCCATAAAAAAGTCTTATATTTTTTAAGTTATATTTTTCTATATTTAATAGCAGCTGCGCTATTCCTTTTTTATAATATTCAATTCCTACAAATAAATTATTAGGGAAATTTAAAGCATTATGAAGAAGAGTATCACCTGTTCCAAATCCAATTTCTAGGGATATATATTTATACTCGTTTAATTTTTCTAATTCACAAAATGATTCTAAAGATACCTTCTTTTGATAAAAATCAAGAATTGACTTCTGATCTTTAGTTAATGATCTGTTTCTTGAACTAAAATAATTCTTAAAGTTAAAATCATCAGAGTAATTCATTTTTAAATTCATTAGATATGTCTAAATTTTCCCATGTAAAACAACCTTTGTCGTTTTTTGCTCTTCCAAAATGTCCATAAGATGAAGTTTCTGAGAAAATTGGATTACTTAAACCAAGCATGTCTATAATTCCCCTTGGTGATAAATCAAATCTATCCTTAATGAATTTTTCTACTCTATTTGAGTCAACTATATTCTTACCATGCAAATCAACAAAAATTGATAATGGTTCAGATACTCCAATTGCATATGATAATTGAATTGTACATCTTTCAGAAATACCTGCATGTACTATGTTTTTAGACAAATATCTTGCTGCATATGCAGCCGATCGATCAACCTTTGTTGGATCTTTTCCAGAGAATGCTCCTCCTCCATGGGGAGATGCTCCCCCATAAGTATCGACAATAATTTTTCTTCCAGTCAAACCTGTATCTCCTACAGGGCCACCTATAACAAACTTACCTGTGGGATTAACTAAAAGTTTTGTGTCAGCTGTATACCATTCATCTGGTAAGATTTTTTTGCATAACTTATTGATTTCTTCATGTAAATATTCCTGACTTGTTTCTTCTGTATGCTGAGAGGAAACAACAATTGAATCAATATATTTTGGTTTGTCGTTTTCATAAAAGATAGTTAATTGAGATTTTGAGTCTGGAAGTATCCCGGTAATTATATTTTTTTTTCTTTTATCTGCGAGGTCTTTTAAAATTTTATGTGAAAAGGATAATGTCGCCGGCATTAATTCTTTTGTTTCATTACAAGCATAACCAAACATAATTCCTTGATCGCCTGCGCCTTCAGAATTGTCACCAATGGCATCAACTCCTCTTGCAATATCAGGTGATTGCTCATGAAGGTGAATCATAATTTTTACATTTTCATAATTAAAGTCACCAAAATCATATCCTATTTCTTTAATCGCATTTCTTGATAAAAATTCAATTTCACTATCAGAAATTTTTTTTACTGATCTAATTTCTCCAGCAATTACAACTAAATTAGTAGTAACAAGAGTTTCTACTGCAACTCGTGAATTTTTATCTAAAGATAAATATGCATCTAAAATTGTATCGGATATTCTATCGCAAATCTTATCGGGATGCCCTTCAGAAACAGACTCAGATGTAAAAAAATAATTTCTTGATTGATCACCCATATTTTTTCTTCTTTTTTAAAAAAATCATTATTAACAAGGATAATATCAATACACCAAAAAATAAAAAATCACCAACTTTACTATAATATGTTTCAATGGTCTTTTTAGGTAGAGGCGAAAAGATTGAACCTTTTTTACCTAATCCAATCTTATCTATTATCCTTCCATAAGGATCGATGATAGCTGAAATACCTGTATTTGCTGACCTAAAAACTGGCAAACCCTGCTCAACTGCCCTAAATCGTGATGAATTGAAGTGTTGAAATGGTCCCGAGCTATCACCAAACCAAGCATCATTTGTAATATTAATAATAAGATCTAGTTCTTCATTATTTGGATTAATCTCTTCAGGAAAAATTATTTCGTAGCAAATAGCAATTCTAGCATTTCCAACTTTAGTATAAATACTTTTAATTTCTTCTCCCCCATCAAAGCCAATATCACCAGTAACAATTTTCATGAAAGGCAGTTTTGATAAAAAGCCTTGAAAAGGCATATATTCGCCAAAAGGAACTAAATGTACCTTATGATAAATATCCCTAATCTTTTTACCTTGATCAATTAGCAAGGCAGAATTTCTGAATTTACCATCTTGAAAAGTAATATTACCAATTAATATCTCACTTTCCTTTGGTAAATTATCAACTATAAGTTCAATTACTTCAGGGTTGTATTGTAAAAGAATTGGTATAGAACTTTCTGGCCATATTAAAAAACTTACGCCGTCATTATTTGATAAGTCAATAAGATTCCTTAATATTTCATATTCATCCGGATTATCAATTTTATCTTTTTGCAAGACATTTGGCTGAACAACGCCAATAAGATTATTATCGATAAATTCATTATCTTTAATTCTAATTGATCCATAAAGAAAGATGGCTGGCAATATACTTATAAGGATAAAAGCCTTAAAATATCCTTTTTCTTTCCAAAAAAATAAAAGAAATTGTGAAATTAATATTAAGAAAAATGTAGCTAAATATTGTCCAGTTAATGAAAATATTTGCATAAGATTTTCATTGACCGCAAGAGAGTGAGAAAAATTATTCCATGAAAATCCTGTAAAGATATTTCCTCTTAAGAACTCACCAATTGAGATACAGGACGCTATAGATATTATCTTATTAATTTTTGTATCCCAGAAAATTGTAGGAATAATAAAACTTGGAGATACAAATAATAACATCAATAATGGAAGTCCAAAAAGAGTTATAAATTTAAATTGAGATAATTCAGGTCTAAATTCAAATGCAGAAGTAATCCATGAAAATCCAAATAGAAAATAGAAATATAAAAAACCTCCCAATATTAATAATATTGAAATAAATCGCTGAAGATAATCTTGATCTTTTATTTTAATATCTAAAATAAGGTGAAGAATTGGAAAAACTAAAAAAATGATAAAGAAAAAATTCCAAGGCGCTTGCATTAAATTAGAAAACGCACCCAAAAAAGATGAAATTAAAAATAATTTAAACATTTTTTAAGATCTTTTTATTAATTATTTATCAACTTTAATTCTTAATCTTACATTTTTGATTCTTCTAGAATCAGCATCTGTAATCTCGATCTCAAAGCCATGAGGGTGGTTAATTAATTCACCTCTTTGAGGTACGCGTCCTGCTAAAATAAAAACTAAACCACCTATAGTATTAATTTCTTCATCTGTATCTTCAGTATATAAAGAATACCCAATAATATCATTTATCTCTTCAATAGAGGTCCTTGCAGAAGTATCAATATAATGATCATGTATCTTAATTCTATCTAGATCCTCTTCAAATAATTCATCCTCAATTTCACCAATGATTTCCTCTATCAAATCTTCAATAGTGACCAAGCCATCCGTTCCACCATATTCATCAATTACTAAAGCCATATGAATTCTCGATGTTTGCATGCTAACAAGCAAATCTCTTGATTTCATTGAAGGTGGCACAAAAAGGATATCTCTTAAAAACTTTTCTATATCAATTTCATTTATATTTTTATCAGAAAAAATACCAATCAGATCTTTCATATGTAGCATGCCAATCGGATTATCTAATGTTTCCTTATAAATGGGTATTCTTGAATGATTTGAATCGGAGAAAGTCTTTAATATTTCCTTGATATCAATGTTAATTTCTAGCCCAACAATGTCAGCTCTTGGAACCATACAATCTTCAACTCTAGATTCTCCAAAACCTATGACATTATTAAGCATATCTTTTTCTTCAGGAGTTAATTGTCTCGAAGAATTGTCTGAAACTTCCATGATGTTATCTAAATCTTTAGATTTGTCTTTATTATTTGATCCAAATAATTTTATTTTAGAAAATATACTCATTTAAATTCTATCACCATAAGGATTGGAAATATCTATCATCTTTAATAATTCAACCTCTTTATTTTCCATAATAATTGAATCTTCGTTATTATCATGGGTAAAGTCTAATAAATGCAAAAAGCCATGGATTACAATATGAGCTAAATGGTCGTTAAAGGTTTTGTTTTGATCCTTAGCCTCACTTAAAATTTTTTCTCTAGATATCACTATATCTCCAATCATTCTTAATTCATTAAAAGTTGTGTCACTCATAATAGAAAATGATAAAACATTTGTTGGCTTATCAATGTTTCTGTATTTTTTATTAAGTTCTCTTATCTCTTCATCGTTCGTAAGCAATACACTAATCTCATGATTTAATTCGTTTCCATTAAGCATATTTTTAAATGTGTGTTCTAAAACTTCGCTTACAAATGAAACTTCATGCTCAGTCCATTCTTTAGTTTTTTTTATAAATATCGATCGCGATTTATTCATTTTTATTTTTTAAGTTTGGAATAAGCCTTAACGACTTTATCAACTAGACTATGTCTAACAATATCTTTTGATTGAAAGTTTATAATTTCAATACCTTCTTCTTTTGGTAATAACTTTAATATCTCTTTTAATCCTGATGAGCTTCCAGTTGGTAAATCAATTTGTGTGACATCGCCTAAAATTACCATTTTTGAATTGCGCCCCAATCTTGTAACAAACATCTTCATTTGCATATTTGTAGTATTTTGTGCCTCGTCTAAAATTATAAAAGCATTTTCTAATGTTCTACCTCTCATAAATGCTAAAGGAGCTATCTCAATTATCCCTGACTCAATATTGTTTTCTAATGTTTTTTTTGGCATCAAGTCATTAAGAGCATCATATAGAGGTCTCAAATATGGATCAATTTTTTCTTTCAAATCACCGGGCAAAAAACCCAATCTTTCTCCAGCTTCAACTGCTGGGCGTGAAAGTATTATTCTTGAAATTTCATTATTAAGCAAACTTTGTACTGCGGTAGCTACTGCTAAATAAGTTTTCCCAGTTCCTGCTGGCCCCACTCCAAAAACTAGGTCATTTTTATTTATAGCATCAACAAATTTTTCTTGATTTTTAGATCTAGCGTAGATTTTTTTATTTTTAGTTTTAATTAGGAACTTATCTTTATCAATCTTTTTGCTTTTTAAAAAAACATCTATGTCTTTTATGCCTAATTTAATTCCATTATCTAATTCGTTGTAAAGTTGCATTATCTTATCAGCAGCCATTAAGCTAGATTCGTTATCTCCCGAAATTTCTAAAATATTCCCACGATAAGAAATTGAAACTCCATAATAATTTTCAAATTTCGCAAGATTTTGGTCATGATTACCATATAATTCCGGCAAAAAAGAATTATTCTCAAATTCAATAATATGTTTTTTATTAACTTTATTTATTTGTTTGCTCTTTTGCATTTACTGTAATATTTCACCCAACAAACTATTCTCATTAACCTTAGTAATTTTTATCTCAACGATATTTCCAATACATGAATTATCTGATTGAAAATGGACAGATTGTAAGTATGGAGATCTTCCAGAAAAATAATTCGTTGATGTTTCTTTTTCAACTAATATAGGGAGATTTTTATTTAAAAATTTTCTATTAAAATTATACATACTTTTTTTTATTTCATCCTGTAATATTGATAACCTCTCTGACTTTATCTTTTCTTCAATTTGATCTTCCATCTGGCCTGCAGGTGTTCCTGGTCTTGGCGAATATTTAAAACTATACGCATGCGCATATCCTATTTCCTCTATTATTTCTTGTGTCTTAACAAAGTCTTCTTCAGTTTCACCAGGAAATCCAACAATAAAGTCCCCAGATATAGCAATATCAGGTCTAACAGATTTAAGTTCATTAATAATATCAATATATTCAGATGAGGAATAATTTCTATTCATATTCTTTAATACTTCATTAGATCCAGACTGAATTGGTAAATGAAGATATGGCTGAAGTTTTTTAATATCCTTATAGCTTTGAATTAATTTTTCATTCATGTCATTAGGATGACTAGTGGTAAATCTAATCCTTTTAATATCTAAAAGAGATAACTCATAAATTAAATCTGCAAAATCCATCTTGTCGTAACTATTAGTCCATGCATTAACATTTTGACCCAACAAGATAATTTCTTTAACGCCAGAATCAATCAATTCAAGCGCTTCATCTTTTATTTCTGAGTATGGCCTTGAAGTCTCAACTCCTCTAGTATATGGAACAACACAAAATGTGCAGAACTTATCGCAGCCCTCTTGAACAGATAAAAATGAACTGACATTTCTATTAGCTTTTAACCTTTTTGGTAGTTTTTCAAATTTATCATTATCAGGAGGTTCTATATCAATAATAGCTTTTTTCTTTTTTGACTTATCATTTTCAAAAGATTTTAAAATCTCAGGTAGGTGATGATATGTTAAAGGTCCAAAAACTAAGTCAATAATTGGGGCTCTTTTAATTAACTCTTTGCCTTCAGCTTGAGCAACACAACCAGCAACAGCTATTGTTGTTTTTCTTCCTTTACCTGCTAGTCTTTTTTTTATTCTTCCTAGTTCAGAATAGATTTTTTCTGTTGCCTTTTCTCTAATGTGACAAGTATTTAAAATAACCAAGTCTGCATCTTCAACTGAATTAACAGATCCATAATCGTAGGGGCTCATCATTTCCTGCATTCGATCACCATCATAAACATTCATTTGGCAACCAAAGTTTTTAATGTATAAACCCTTTTGGGTATTTTTATTTGAATGCATTATATGATTTCTTTATTGCTTTTTTCTTGCATATAGCTCAAGTCTATGATCGACCAATTCAAAACCTAACTCTTCTGCAATCTTTTTCTGAAGTATTTCTATTTCTTGATTTTGGAATTCTATAATTGTTCCATTTTCAATATCAATCAGGTGATCATGATGATCTTTTTCTTGAAAATTCTCATAACGAGATCTTCCATCACCAAATTCATGCTTAATTAAAATACCAGACTCCTCAAAAAGTCGAACTGTTCTGTAAACAGTTGCTACAGAAATATTATTATCAATAGCAATTGCTCTCTTATGTAGTTCCTCAACATCAGGATGATCATTTGAACCATCAAGAACCTTAGCAATAACTCTTCTTTGCTCTGTAAGCCTTAAGCCTTTATTTTCACATAATTCTTCTATACTCATTTTCTATTATCCTTAATCCAAATATAAGCACTAAATATATGTTTTTTGCAATAATAACCCATCTTGATATGAATTATTAACCTTATAATAATTTTTTATATTTTTTATGTAAACAAATCCTATTTTTTTATAGAAATTAATAGCTAAATTATTGTTTTTATTAACTTCTAGAAAACATCTACGAATTCTTTTATCTACAAAATATGATTCAATTTTCTTAAATAAAAGCGAACCAAGTCCTTTATTTCTATATTTACTTTTTATTTCAAGAGACAAAATTTCTGCTTCATCCATTAAATCCCGAAAAAAACAATATCCTATTGGATTTTTACTGAAATAAATAATTAATCCATATCCTCCTCCTTTTTTTAGGAGATGTTCGATTTCTTCTTCATTCCAATTTCTAGTATAGTTATCTTGCTGTAGTGCTTTTATTAACCTGCAATTAGAATTATCTAAAATCTTAAAATCTATTTTATCTTTTTCATATACCATGATGATTTAACTTTCTCAGCAACAGGTTCTGAAAAATAATTTATATCTTTTAATTTATTGAGTTTTATTTTTTTCTTTTCTAAGCTGAACATAAGATCAAGTGACATATCTTTAAAACTTCTTGCTATTAAATCAAAACTATCCAAATGAATGATTTCTTTTTGTAATGAATTTACAACCGCAAAATACTCTTCTGGTGAAAATTTCTTTTCCAATTCATTTTTTCTTGTTTTTAAAATATTGGTAATTTTATTACCATTATTATCAAAAGCTTGAACAAAAAACTCTTCGGCTCTTGAAGGCATAATGCTTATAAATTTTTTATCTATCGATATTTCTTTATTAGAAAAAATTGATAGTAACTCTAATGAGGATATCGAATATAAAGGCAGTGAAATTCCTTTTGCAACACCAAGAGCGAAAGACACCCCAACTCTTATGCTTGTATAGTTACCTGGTCCATTTGTGACAATAATATTTTTTATATCTTTTAAACTTACTCCTGATTTATCTATTGTATCAAATACAACTTCTGTAATAGTTTCAGACTGCAATTTATTAGCGTCATTAAAGGAATAATGACAATGCATATTATTATCTACAATCGATGCAGAACATGATTCATATGTTGTATCAATTAATAAAGTATTCATTAGAGAATTTTGCAAATCTCATCGAAATCAAATCTGGGTGACCTTTGAAATAATTTTGAATGATCTCCGTAACCAAGATTGCAAATAAAATTTGATTTAAATTCAGTATCTTTAAAAAACTCATTATCTAAGCCTTCATTATCAAAACCTGACATCGGTCCACAATCTAGGCCCAAAAAACGGGCTGCAATTATAAAATAGGCACCTTGTAATGAACTATTCCTAAAAGCTGTCATTTCAGCAAATTCTTCCGACCATGAAAACCAATCTTTGGCTTCAGGATTGTGGGGGAAAAGCTTTGGTATATGATTATAAAATTTCTTATCATAAGCAATTATTGCTGTGATCGGGGCAGAGAGAGTTTTTTCAATATTTGACTCAATGACATGTTTAATTAATTTTTCTTTTGCTTCATTTGTTTTAATAAATACTATTCTAGCTGGCGAACAATTGGCGCTTGTTGGACCCCATTTCATAATATCATATAATTCATGCAGTAAAATTTCGGGTACTTCTTTAGAAGTCCAATCATTATGAGATCTACCATGTATAAAGATATCTTCAATTTTACTCATTTTGAAGAGGTACTACACTTTCTACTTCTGGTACATAATGCTTTAATAAATTCTCTACACCATTTTTTAATGTCATAGTTGAAGCAGGGCATCCATCACAAGACCCTCTCATACTAATATATACGACACCATCTTCAAATTTATTAAAAATAATATCACCACCATCTCTAGCTACAGCAGGGCGAACCTTTTCCTCTATTATTGCATTAATTTTAATTGAGGTATCATCATTTAATTCTTTGATTTCTTCTGTGTGATTTGCATTTTCATTTGTTATAAAAGGTAAGCCAGAAACATAATGATTAGATATACAACTTAGTACTTCTGTCTTGGTATTTTCCCAGCTTTTATCTTTTAAAGTTACCGTAATAAAGTCAGACGCTAAATATACACCACAAACTCCATCAATTCCGAAAAGAGTAGTTGCAATAGGTGAAACTTTGGCTTTATCGAGATCTTTATAATAAACTGATGGTATGTCTCCTAATACCGATTCTCCAGGTATAAATTTTAAAGTTTCCGGATTTGGCGTCTCTTCAGTCTGTATAAACATTTTTTACCTATCTATTTAATTCCAACGAGTTTATCAATATTATCATTACTTATATCACCTGGTATTACAACAACTGGAATAGAAAATCCAGACTTTGATATAAATTCAACTAATTCTCCTGGTGATTCATCTCTGTTATTCGAAGCGATTACTAAGTAGCCAATATCAGATTTATCCTTAATTCTATTATTTACAATACTAATTTTTGAACCGTGTAAAATCTCATAAGATATATTTACTTTTGAAAAACCAGATATATTTTTCTGAAGCTGTTCAATAAGTATTTTAGTATTTTCTTCTGCTTCTTCTATTATTTTTCTCTCTACACCAAGCCAATGGCCTTCCTTTTGGTTATCAATAGCAACAATTACAACTAATTCTTTTTTAGCAAGTTCTGATCTTCTTGCTGCATATCGAACAGCGGATTCACATTCAGGTGTTCCGTCTATAACTACTAAAAAATTACCAGACAATTTTTTCTCCAATAATTACCCTAAGCCAACAATTGATTTTACTTCATTAATTATAGGATCAGATTTTTCTTTGGCTTTAAGCATTCCATCATGAAGTATTTTCTTTAAATATGTCTTATCATTTTTTAATTCTTTAAATCTTAGTCTTATTGGCTCCATCTTATTTATTACAACATCACAAAGATCATTTTTAAACTCTGACAACTTTTTTCCTTCAAACTTATTAATAACTCCTTCAATCTTTTCACCTGAAAAGGCACTATATATATTAATTAAGTTATTTATCTCAGGTCTTTCATTTAATTCTTCAATGACTGATGGCATAGGCAGTGGGTCAGTCTTAGCTTTAGTAATTTTTTTCATAATGAGATCATTCTCATCAGAAAATTCTATTCTTGTCATTTCAGAGCTATCTGATTTCGACATTTTCTTTACGCCATCGCGCAATGACATAACTCTTGAAGCTACCGGTAAAATCATTGGTTCAGGCAAAGGAAAAAATTCATTCTCATTAACCTTTCCAAAATCATTATTAAATTTTTGAGCGATATCTCTGGTAATCTCTAAATGTTGTTTCTGATCATCTCCCACAGGAACTAAATTGGCATGGTACAAAAGAATATCTGAGGCCATTAAATTTGGATAAACATATAAACCAACAGAAGCTTTTTCTCTATTTTTACCGGCTTTTTCTTTAAACTGAGTCATTCTATTAAGCCAACCAATCCTAGAAATACAATTTAATATCCATGCTAATTCTGCATGAGCTGGAATTTGAGATTGAACAAAGATTGTTGCCTTATCTGGATCGATACCAGAAGCAATATAGGCCGCAGCCACTTCAATAATATTCTCACTAAGAATTTCAGGGTCCTGCCAAACCGTTATTGCGTGGAGATCAACAATGCAAAAAATTGAATCAAAGTCATTTTGTACTTCTACAAAATTTTTAATAGCACCAAGATAATTACCAATATGAAGAGATCCTGAGGGCTGAACCCCAGAAAATACTCTTTCTTTCATTTTGTTTGTCATTTGATAATCAAAAATCCTTAATAAAGGTCTTTATATCATCTTTCCTATAAAACCCTATAAAAAATAGGCATACTAAATAGGAGATTAAGCCAATTATCACTAAAATCACCAATGAGATAGCTGGATAAATTAAATTAATATTATTAATTAATAAGCTTAATATTAAAAACATTATTGCAGAACTAAATAATACCTTAATGATATCTGTTAATGTATCTTTGCCAAAAAGAAATAAAGATAGTTTCTTTAGTTTTTTATAAAATATTAGTACATGAATCCAAGCAGATATAGATGTAGCATAAGCAATTCCAATAACGCCAAAACTAATAAATAAAGGAATTGAAAGAACTATATTTATAGAAATCGCATAAAGACTAAATTTTAAAGGATTCTTTGTATCTGACATTGAGTAAAAAGCCGATGAGAAAATTCTTATCAAAACATAGGCTGGAAGACCCAGTGAAAAACCTATTAACACATTTGAAACAATTTTAACTTCTTCTGAACCAAAAACTCCATATTCATAAATAACACTTACAATAGTTTCTGATAAAAATATCAAGCCAAAAGCAGCTGGAATAATTAACGCAAGGGTTATTTTGATAGTATTACTTAATAAGCTTTTCATCTCTTTTCTTTTATTATTAATATTTAAGAAAGTGAGATGAGGTAAAATGACTGTTCCTATAGAAATACCTATCAAAGCAAGGGGCAACTGATAAAGACGCTCAGCATAATACAATATTGATATTCCTCCTTCTTTAAATGAGCAAATAAGTCCTGAAATCAAAATATTAAACTGAACTGCAAAACCCGATATTGTCTGAGGCCAAGCAAGTTTTGAAAAATCTTGCAAAGATTTATTATCTTTCTTTTTTGTAAATCTTAGTGAGAATCTCTGTTGCTTTAAAACATAAAAAATTAATAAGAAATGTACGAAACCCGATATTGATACTGCAAAAGACAGAAGATAACCCCTATCTATCATGTTCAGATTGGGAAATAATAAGGCTATAATTAAAAAGATATTTAAAAATATTGGAGCTAAAGATGTTACAAAAAACTTACCCTGATTATTAATAATTGCCGATCCTAACGAAGAAAGGGATATAAAGATAATATAAGGTAGGGTTAATCTAGAGTAACTTGTTGTAATATCTATTTTTGTTTGATTTTCACTAAAACCCCCAGCTAAAACATAAATCAGTAATGGCATTAATATTTGAGCAAACAAAACCGATAAGGTAATAGTTGTAATCATATAAAATAATACGCTTTCTGCAAATCTTATCGATTTGTTTTTATTTTCGGCAAAATCTCTTGAAAATATAGGTATGAACGATGCAGAAAATGCGCCCTCTGATGTTATCCTCCTGAAAATATTTGGTATTCTTAGTGCGATAAAAAATGCATCAGCAACATAACTTATTCCAATCACCCTACTAAATAACATATCTCGAATTAATCCCAGTAATCGACTTAGGCCTGTGAATAAACTGACAGTTATAATTCTTCTGGGTGCTTTATTATTATGCA
>JBJLFK010000017.1:0-11613 GCA_045565415.1 Alphaproteobacteria bacterium
GTATATGGGCAGAGAAATTTGACCATTTAGGGACAATAACAAATTTTATAATTGTACCTTTATCTTTTTTATCGGGAACATTTTATTCAGTTAAAAGAATGCCCGAATTTGCCCTTTATTTAATTGAATATAATCCATTTTTCTATGTCATTGATGGTTTCAGATATGGTTTTGTTGGTAATGCTGATGGCGATTTGATCTTTGGAGCTATCTTCCTGACAATATTGAATCTAATCTTAATCATAATAAGTCACTTCCTTCTTAAAAGCGGTTGGAGGTTGAAGACATAGAAAATAAAGAGTATGAAAGCTAAAAATTTTAGTTTGAGGTACACATGATCGAAAATCTAATGGATACATATAAGAGATACCCAATATCCTTTTCGAAAGGCGAGGGCTCTTGGCTATATGATAGTGATGGTGGAAAATATTTAGATTTTGCAGCAGGTATTGCCGTTAATGTTTTGGGTCATGGTCATCCAGAAATAAAAAAGGTAATGCATGAGGCTATTGATAATGTTTGGCATGTTTCGAATTTATATCATATTCCGGAACAGCAAAAATTAGCTAAAAAATTATGCGATATAAGTTTTGCCGATAAAGTATTTTTCTGTAATTCGGGAGCTGAAGCTGTTGAAGGGGCAATTAAAACTTCAAGGAAATATCATTTTGAAAAAGGTGATAAAGATAGAACAGAAATCATTACTTTTAAGAATGCATTCCATGGAAGGACTCTAGCTACTTTAGCAGCTGGAGCAAATCCCAAGCATACCGAAGGGTTTGGACCGCTTCCTTCTGGTTTCGTAAATATAGAGCTATCCCAAAAACAATTGGAAGAAAAGATCTCTAATAAAACAGCTGCAGTACTTATTGAGCCAATACAAGGCGAGGGGGGAATAAGGCTTACACCGAAAGAAGACTTACAAATGATTAGAGCTCTAACAAGTAAACATGGCGTATTAATGATTCTTGATCAGGTTCAATGTGGTTTAGGAAGGACTGGGGATTTTTTCTCGCATGAGTGGGCTGGAGTTGAACCAGATATAATCACTCTTGCAAAAGGTTTAGGAGCAGGTTTTCCAATAGGAGCTATATTGGCTTCAACAGATGCATCATCTGGAATGGTCCACGGTTCTCATGGGTCAACTTTTGGTGGTAATCCGCTAGCTTGTTCAGTAGCGCTTAAAGTTCTTGAAATTATTGATGAAGAAAAAATCCTTTCAAATGTTAAGTCATTATCAGAATTTCTATTGGCGGGAATAAATGACATTATAGAAAATCATAAGGATAAAATTACTTCAGTCAGAGGAAGAGGTTTTATGCTTGGTATAAAATGTGAAGTCGAAAATACATTGATAGCTGAAACCGCTCTAAATAATGGTTTATTATTGGTTCCAGCTGCTGACAATATAATTAGACTGTTACCCCCTTTGAATACTGAGAAAGATGATATTGAGCAGTTTTTCAACTTACTAAATATCACACTAGAAAATTTACCTAGATAGAAATATAATAAGAAATGACTGAAACAAAAAAAGATTTCATTGATCTTACCCAATTCAATAAGGATGAACTTATTTTCTTAATTGAAGATGGAATAAACAAAAAGAACATGTCATCGAAAGATGGTATGGCATCTGTTGATGAAGATGCATGCGCAAAAAATAAAATACTAGCAACAATTTTTGAAAAACCTTCTACAAGAACAAGATTTTCATTTGAAACAGCAATGTATCAATTAGGTGGGAAAACTATTTATGCAAATATGTCTGATATGCAATTAGGTAGGGGAGAAACAATTGATGATACTGCAAAAGTCATTTCAAGATATGTTGATATTGCAATGTTAAGAACGAATAAGCATTCGACTTTAGAAAATTTCGCAAAAAATGCATCAATACCTGTAATTAACGGGTTAACCGATAAATCCCATCCCTGCCAAGTTTTAGCTGATTTAATTACAGTTAAAGAGAAGATTGGTGATATCGAAAATAAGAGTTATGTCTGGTTTGGTCCTGCAAATAATATGTTAACAAGTTGGATACATGCCGCACAAATTATTGGTTTTGAATTAAGAATATGTTCACCAAAAGATTATTCAGTAGATAATAATTTGGTAAGTGGTTTTCCAAATATAACTACTGATCTAGATTCTAATGATGCTGCCAAAGATTGTGATTGTATAATTACTGATACTTGGTTCTCTATGGGAGAAGAAGATAATGATCAAAAAAGAAAAATTCTTGAACCATATAAAGTAGATGCTAAAAAAATCTCGATGGCATCTTCAGATGCAATTTTTCTTCATTGTTTACCTGCTCATAGAGGAGAGGAAGTTGACGCCGATGTTATTGATGGAGTCAATTCAGTAGTTTGGGATGAAGCAGAAAATAGGGTTCACGCACAAAAAAGCATTATTAGGTGGTGCTTGAGTTAAGTTTTATTTCCAAAAAGAACGACTAAAAATAACAAGAAAAGTTAAAAATTCTAATCTCCCAGCCAGCATGCCAAAAGATAAAACCCACTTTGAAAATTCTGGTATCTCTTCGAAGCTGTAAGCTGGTCCAATTAAATTTCCAAGCCCTGGTCCAACATTTGATATCGATGTAGCAGCTGCAGATACTGATGTTAAAATATCCAGACCAGATAATGAGAGAAGAAATGAAATAATTACGAAAGTTACGAAGAATATAAATAAAAATGTCATAACAGATTCAACGATTTCTAAAGTTAAGTTTTCGCCATTATATTTATGATTTGTCACACGATTTGGACTTATTAATTTATTCATAACCTGACCAGAATTTTTTAATATGACCTGTAGTCTGAAAACCTTTAATCCGCAAGTAGTTGAACCTGCACAGCCTCCAATAAATGTAATAGCAAGAAACACGATAATTGCTGGAGTTCCCCATTGATCATATGATGTTGAAGTGTATCCAGTGCCAGTTAGAATTGATGTAACATTAAATATAATTTGTCTAAGAGGAATCTGTAATTCAAAATTATTTTGAACCAATAAAAAAACTGCGATTAAAATGATTGCTAAGAATAAAGTTTTAAAGAAACCTGTTACTTGCTCATCTTTAATCAACGCTAAAGGCTTACCTCTAAGTGTTTTGAGATAAAGAACAAATGGAAGGCTAGAGAGAATCATAAAAAGAATACAAACATATTCTATTGAGAAATTATTATAACCCCCTATTGATTGAGAATTAGATGAGAAGCCACCCGTAGCAATAGTTGTCATTGCATGATTTGCAGAGTCGAAAAAAGATAGACCGCAGACCCAATAAAGTGTCGCGCATATTGATGTTAATAAAATATATAAAAAAATTATTTCGGTAGCTAAATTTGCTGTTCTCGGCATTAGTTTTTCTGTCGAGTCAGAGCTTTCCAATTTAAACAACTGCATACCACCGACGCCAAGACTAGGAAGAATAGAAATAGCACTGACAATTATACCAATACCGCCTAACCACTGTAAAAGACTTCTCCAAACAATTATACCTTCTGAAGTACTTTCAATATCATCAATTATTGTAGAGCCAGTAGTTGTTAATCCTGATACAGACTCAAAAAATGCATTAGTTATACCTGTAACATTCGTTGAAAGAAGAAAAGGAACAGAAGAGAAAATTGATAAAATAATCCAGCTTAAGGTAACAAGAAGAAAAGCACTTTTTGTATTTAATTCACTTTTATTTCCTCTTGATACAAGAAAGAACATTAACCCAACAAAACTAGTGATAATTGAGCTGATAACAAAATTATCCCATCCAGAATTATTATAGATCAGATCAACTATTGCTGGAACAAACATAGTGGCAGACAATCCTAGGAGAAAAAATCCCAAGACTGATAGAACGGGTCTTATATCAATTGTTGCAATATTCATTATATTATTATTTTAATTATGTTTTATACTCATATACTAAATTAATATAGTTTTTTAGGATCGCTTAAAAGATGGCAGAAAAGAAAATACCAGATTTATTTCCTGATACAACAGAGACAACAAATGACTTTGATGGAGCACCAGGACAAAAAGCTCAGATTTCTGGAGTGCTGCCGGGTCAAATGATCCGCTCGATGATTGAAAATGGTGAAATTTGGTCTCAAGGAGAAATAAATGATGAACAAATTCAACCTGCGAGCCTAGATTTAAGATTAGCAGATACAGCATATAGAATTAGGGCAAGTTTTTTACCATCAGGTGGTTCTGTGAATAGAAAATTAAAAGATTTTGCTCTACACAGAATTGATATTACAGATGGCGCCGTTCTTGAAACTGGTTGCGTATATCTTGTCCCATTAATGGAGGCTTTATCCCTTCCAGAAAGAATAATTGCTGTTGCAAATCCTAAAAGTTCTACTGGAAGAATAGATGTTTTTACAAGATTAATATGTGATGGAACTCATGAATTTGACAAAATACCAAATGGTTATAAAGGCCATCTTTGGCTTGAGATTTCACCTAGAACTTTCCCAGTAATAGTTAGAAAAGGTTCACGATTAAGTCAAATGAGATTTAGGCGAGGAAGACCAACAAATTCTGATACTGAGCTTAAGAGATTACACTCAGAAGACAATATTGTTTATGATGGAAAGGTTAATATATCTGAGGGCCTGGCATTATCTGTTGATCTAAAAGGAGAGGCCACAAAAGATATAGTTGGTTGGAAAGCAAAGCGGCATGCTGGTTTAATCGATATAGATAAAAAAGATGCCTATGATATGGAAAAGTATTGGGATCCTGTTTTTGCAACTGAAGGTCAAAGAATTATTCTTGATCCTGGAGAGTTTTATATTTTATCTTCATCTGAATCTATTGCTATACCTCCAAGTCATGCTGCTGAAATGGTACCGTTTAAACCATCGGTAGGTGAATTCAGAGTTCATTATGCTGGTTTTTTTGATCCAGGTTTTGGTCACAATTCATCAGAAGGTAAAGGGTCTAAAGCTGTTTTGGAAATTAGGAGTTGGGAAGTACCATTCATCCTTGAGGATTCACAAATTGTTGGAAGATTGATTTATGAACGACTTCTAGAACTACCTGAAAGGTCTTATGGATCGTCAATAGGCTCTAACTATCAGAAACAAGGGCTAAAACTCTCTAAACATTTTAAACAAATATAAAATTATAAATTTTTAATAAGACTGTCATTCTAGTGTCACGAAATCAGATCAAATAAAGTTCTATAAAAAGAATTTGTTATGCTTAAATCTGTAAAAGAAAAACTAACTACAAAAAAAAATTATAAGAGTATATTTATCTCTGATATTCATCTTGGTACTAGAGGGTGTAAAGTTGATTATTTAATAGATTTCTTAAATAATACAGAATCAGAAAATATTTATTTGTTAGGTGATATTTTTGATGGTTGGAGATTAAAGAAATCTTGGTATTGGCCAAATAAGCATTCTATTGCAGTTGATATAATTCTAAAAAAAGCAAATGAAGGAACTAATGTAGTTTATATTCCAGGGAATCATGATGAGGACCTAAGGTCATTTGATAAATGTAATTTTTCATCAATAAATATTCAAAATGAATTAATTTACGAATCTATTGATGGAAGAAAGTTTTTATTAATTCATGGTGATATATATGACGATATTTGCGTTAAAGCCCCATGGATAGCAACAATAGGAGATATGCTTTATGTCTTTGTTCTTGGTCTTAATACTAAAATAAATAGGTGGCGCTCAAAATTCGGATTAAATTATTGGTCAATTTCAGCTTGGCTGAAATTAAAGGTCAAAAGAGCGGTACAGTTTGTTTCAGATTTTAGCAATAAAGTTGTTCAAGATGGAAAAAAAAGAGGTGTAGATGGTGTGATTTGTGGGCATGTTCATCATGCTGAGATGAAAATGTATGAAGATATTTTATATATAAATACTGGAGATTGGGTAGAGTCATGCACAGCCTTAGTCGAGCATTTAGATGGCGAATTAGAATTAATTGATTGGATTAAAGATAAATCAATACTCTCTGAAAAAAGTAAAATAAAAGATAAAGTTACTATGGGTTTGGGGCAAGAAGTTTGAGTAGAATAATTATCTTTACTGATGCTTGGCATCCTCAGGTTAATGGTGTTGTAGTAACCTTAGAAAAAACTATCAGTGAATTACAAAAAGACGGACATATTGTTAAAGTTATTGATCCTTGTACAAATTTCAATCTTCCCTGTCCTACATATCCTGAAATTAAATTAACTTTTCTATCTAGCAATAAAATAAAGAAAATACTTAAACATTTTAATCCAGATTACATCCATATTGCAACAGAGGGCCCAATAGGTATATCTGCCAGGAGATTTCTAAATAAAAATAATTATCACTATACAACCAGTTATCATACAAAATTTCCTGAATTTATAAGTTCAAGATTCCCAATAAACTCTTCCTGGGGGTATAAATATATGAGATGGTTTCATAAAAAATCGAGCGGGATGATGGTATCAACCGAAAGTTTAAAAAATGATCTTGAAAAAAGAGAATTTAATAATATTTCGATGTGGACGAGGGGTGTAGATTTAGAGTTATTCAGTCCACAAAAAAAAATTGATTTAAAACAATTTAAGAAGCCAATTCATTTATATGTAGGAAGGGTAAGTATTGAAAAAGGGATTAAATTTTTTTTAGACTTAGATTTAATAGGTTCTAAAATTATAATTGGTGATGGACCTCAACTAGAAGAATTAAAAACACAATATAAAGATACACATTTTTTAGGATACAAATTTGGTAATGAACTTGCAGAATATTATGCATCATCTGATGTTTTTGTTTTTCCTTCCGTTACAGATACTTTTGGTTTAGTTATTCTGGAAGCTTTAGCGAGTGGTACTCCTGTTGCAGCTTTTCCTGTAACTGGCCCAAAAGATATCATTACATCTCAAAGCGTTGGATTTTTATCAAACAACTTAAAGGAATCGATCGAAAAATGTTATAGTCTTAATGGTGAGAAGATAAGAGAATTTTCAAAAAAATATTCTTGGAGTAAAGCTGCTACAATCTTTTATAATAATTTAAGACATATTAATAACAATTTTTCTGATAAAGATAGCTCTGTTGAAAAAACATTTGAATTAGCTGGATAATGAAGGATTATGAAAAATAAAATTATATTGATAATTTCTATAGTGTTAGTTTCTTGCGTCTTTACAAAACAATTAAAAGCTGTCGATTTTCTCAATAAATGCGGCGAAACTGCAAATACTGATTCCAGCTCTTACTGTGTCGGTTATCTTCGAGGTATATTTGATGAAATGATCAGCAACAATAAGATTGATATTGGTTATGAGATTATTAATCAACAATTATTAGTTATTGTTGAAAACTATTATGCAAATGATAAATTAAATCAAAATAAAAGCATTTATGAGATTTCAAATAATGCTTTCCAACAGGCATTTCCAAATAAGAAAACTATAAGAAATAAAGCAACGAATAATTCTAAAGGAGGACTTTTCACGGGCGTTTTTGAAAATAAATGTGCCATTAACCCGGATGAATGCGAAGATTTCTAATGCTTAACTCTATAGGTCGATATTTCGACGGCATCTTCAGCATTAGAATATTCTAGGTTTGTATTTATATTTTTACTCTGAAAATTCTTATGGTTTCTTACATATTCTAGATAATCTGTTGATTTACCCCTTTTACCCACTAATGCTTCAATGAGACTCCCAACATTATCTGCAAATACAATTGATTGATTTTTTAATAAACCTCTTTTTTCGATTAGCTGAAGATCTCTTTTGTATAAATCTTTCCAATGATCAATAAAAACAAGATCGAATTCATATCGTAGTGTTGGGATTATTTTTTCTGATGGTCCTTCTATAATAATAACTTTGTTTTTTAGGCCAGAAAATTCGATTATTTCATTTGCGATTTTGGCATAATGTTTACTAATTTCTATGGAAATGACTTTACCTTGTTCTCCAAGAGTCTTGGCCATCAATATGGCTGAATAACCGCAAAAACATCCAAGCTCTAAGATAGTTAGATTTGATCCTAACTTTTTAATTTCATCTGTTAAAATTTTGCCTTTAACATCTCCAACATTCATCAAAAATCTTTTTCTTTTTGCAAATTCATCCATTGTATTTAGCACACTATCGGGATCATTCTTTTTTGCATTATTTAAGACATAGTTTCTAACATCAGAAGCCAAATCTTCTCTTTTTAGAAACAATTCTAGCAGTCTCTCTTTAATCATACGCATTAAAAAGCCGATATTTCTAGGTTTGAAAAAGATCAAGTTCATGACATTCCCTTTTGATTTAATCAGAGTACTTAGTCTTGATTGTATATTTAATTGATGCTGATTCAAGATCATTAATTTCAAAGTTTTTTTCAAGTAACTCTAATAAGCGTAACTTTTCATTAGTGAAGTTTTCTTCAACCATCATAATCTCTACAGATAAAGCATATGCGATATATTTATTTTTTTTATCTAAAGCCTGGTCAATTAATTCTATAATTGTTTCTGGATCATTATCGCCACTTAATAATTCAAAAAACATACTTAATGTTTTTTCTAAGTCCTCACTATTATAGGTTTTGAAGATTGGTAAATTATTGATACAAGTCTGTATAAATTGCATCTCTTTGTTTGATATTTCCCCATCTATTGCAGAAGATAGAGTCATGCTATAAATAAGAGCATCGTTTGGATTTAATAATGTCATGAATAAATCAATAATATCTGTAGCCCAAGAAAGCAAGTCATGGCCTTTCGAAGAGGCAAGAAAAATTTTAAAGCGCCTTGAAAAGTCAGGTTCCAATAGTGCCGTTTTTGAAACTGGTTATGGAGCTTCAGGTTTACCTCATATAGGTACTTTTGGAGAAGTTGCTCGGACATCAATGGTTAGGCATGCTCTTAAGGTATTAGATAAAAGTATCGAAACAAAATTAATATGTTTTTCAGATGATATGGATGCATTGAGAAAAGTCCCAGATAATATTCCAAATTCTGAAATACTATTTGAAAATTTAGAAAAGCCATTATCAGATATTCCTGATCCTTATAATAAATTTTCAAGTTTTGCTGATCATAATAATAATTTATTAAAAGAGTTTCTCGATCAATTTGGTTTTGAATATGAATTTGCTAGTGCAACAGATTATTACAAGAATGGTAATTTTGATGAGACATTATCTAAGATCTTAGAAAATTATGAAGCAATTATAAATATCATTTTACCAACGATAGGTGAGGAAAGAAAAAAAACTTATTCACCTTTTCTACCTATTTGTCCGGACACTGGACAGGTACTCCTCGCAAAAGTTTTAGATTACAATACCAAAGAAAAATCAATTTTATATGAGCACCCAAATACGCAGGAAGAAAAAGAAACATCAATTTTAGGTGGTAAATGTAAATTACAATGGAAAGCTGATTGGGCAATGCGTTGGGTTGCATTAGATGTTGATTATGAGATGGCAGGAAAAGACTTAATTGAATCTGTAACTCTTTCAGGAAAAATATGTAAGGCAATTGGAGGTTTTGCTCCAGTTGGTTTCAATTATGAATTATTTTTTGATGAAAAAGGTGAAAAGATATCCAAATCTAAAGGTAATGGTATTTCAATAGATGACTGGCTTAAATTTGCTTCAAAAGAAAGTCTCATTTTATATATGTATCAGAATCCAAGAAGAGCAAAAAAAACTAACATTTGATGTTATTCCTAAAGCTGTAGATGAATATCAAAGTTTTTCTGAAAAATATCTTAACCAGGAAGTAAAAGATCAATTAAGTAATCCTGTTTTTCATATTCATGACGGTAATCCAATAATAATTGAAAGTCCGGTTACATTTTCACTGATTTTAAATCTTGTTAGCGCCTCTCAAGCCAGCAGCAAAGAAGTAATCTGGGGTTTTATAAAGGGATATTTTGACGATATTTCTGAAGAGGCTAGTCAATATATTGATCAATTAGTTGTTTTCGCATTGGAATATTACAAGGACTTTGTTTTACCTACTAAAAAATATCGTAAACCAGAAAAACAAGAGATTGAATATCTTGAAACTCTTAAAGAAAACCTTCTAGAGATGGAAAATGAAACTGATCCAGAGAAAATTCAAACTATAATTTATGATATTGGAATGAATAGTCATTTTGAGTCTTTGAAGGATTGGTTTTCTGCTTTATATGAAATTCTACTTGGACAAACGCAAGGACCAAGATTGGGTTCATTTATTATCCTTTATGGTGTTAAAGAAGTTATTGATCTCATTGATAAGGCTATTGAAGGTAAGCTCTAATTCTTTTATTCAAATTTTTTCACGCCCTCAACCATATTAGTCATTCCTGATCCTCTCTTAAGAGGTTTTTGCTGACTTTCATGATATTTCCATCCCGTGAGCCAAGCTATTTCAAAAGTGGCAACAATTTTTCCATCTTTGGAAAAATTATCGATATAAATTTCATACATTCTATTCAAAACATCTTTTCTTAAGACTGATTTATTCATTCTTAGAAGGGAATTTGTTTCTCCGAGTTTTTTTAAGTCGGTTAATAAATTTGAGGGATGTTTATAATAGACAGAATGACGGTCAATATCAGCAACTGGTAGAGAAAAATTTATTTCCTGCATTAATGAAGCCAAAGCTTGTAACTTAGCAAAAGGACTTACTCTTGGACTCATTCCTCCGCAAATCTCCTCCTCGGCTTTAATAAAAGAATAATTGAGTTCTTGCAGAGTATTTTCACAAAACATAGAGGCTATAAATAAGCCATTTGGTTTTAGACTTCTTAATGTTTGATAAAGAATCCCCGGTACATCATTTGCAAAATGAAGATTAAAGAAACTCATAATTAAATCTAATGATGACTCTTTAAAGGGTATTAACTCTTCATCGTAGATAATATTTGTTTTATTACTTTTTCCGAGATTTCCATAAATTACATTTTTTACATTTTTTGAAAACTCTAGTTTTGATCCTCGAAAACCAAACGCAAGAGACTTTTCAAAATTTTCATTAATGAGTGAAACTCTCTCAACAAAATCATTTTGATAGTCCTTGAAAAAAATTTTTTCTTCGAAATTATTTATATTTTCTTTTTCTTGCCTAATTTTTATAAGTCTTCTGTTGTGCATCAAATAACTCTTTTTATTAAGAAATCTTGAATTTAATTACCAATTTACCATATTATAAGCATAGAGGATGAAATGAATATTATAATTTATACCGGACCTATGTGCCCTTATTGTGAAAAAGCGAAGGCTTTACTGCAAAGTAAAAGTTTAGATTATCAAGAAATATATGTTGGCGATAATCCAGATCTCATGATGGAAATGATTGAAAAAGCTAATGGAAAGCGGTCCGTTCCTCAAATTTTTATCAATGATACGCATGTAGGTGGTTATGATGATTTATATGCAATTGATAGAAGTGGTGATCTTGAAAAGCTTTTATCATGATTAAATATTCCCTCATTTGTGACCAAGAACATAATTTTGAAGCTTGGTTTTCTGACTATGATACTTGTGAAAAACAATTAGAAAAATCTTCAGTCGAATGTCCTCTTTGTAGTTCAAAAAAAATTAGCAAATCAATTATGGCCCCGAATATCCCTTCTAAATCTAATCAGAAAGC
>JBJLFK010000018.1:0-11069 GCA_045565415.1 Alphaproteobacteria bacterium
TGTTTCAACCGGAGTTGCAACATTTGTATGGTTTAAAATAGTTGATTTAGAAGGGCCTATATTTATGTCTATGGTCAATTATTTGATACCAGTATGGGCATTAGTTTTAGGAATTTATTTGTTAGATGAATCTATAAATTTTGCTATTATTATTGGATTAGCTTTTATTTTTAGTGGTATCTGGCTTATTCAAAGGAAAAAATAAATGAAATTTCTTTATTTACCAATATTTTATATAATATCTTCACTCTTGACGGCATCACTTATAATCTTAATTAATTTATCCGCCAACTTAATTTGGTTAACATCTCAAGGTTTTGATATTTCAATCAAAATGTTCTTTGAGTTACTTTTAAAAGATATTTCAAATGGCTTTTTATTTTTAGTCATAATTTTAATAACATTTTTTTTAGCTTTTTTAATAACTATGATTGTTAGATATTTTTTTCCAATTAAACGTACTTTATCCTATTCAATTTCAGGATTTGTTAGCGTTTTTTTCATGCTAAAGTTGACAACATTGGTGTTTACAGGGGCTATTTTAATTGCTGGAATGAGATCTTATCTTGGACTTTTTCTTTTTTGTGTATCCGGCCTTTTGGGTGGATATTTATATGGACTACTCTTAAATAAGGTATTTAAAAATGAGAATTGAAAACAAATTAAATTATAAATATAGAATATTAGTATTGATCTCTCTTGTAGCTATAGTTCTTGCAAGACCTCTAATTGCAGCTAATTTAGAATATAATGTTGAGAAAGTTGAACATAATTTTAACCATCCATGGAGCTCGGCCACACTTCCTAATGGAGATATCCTTGTTACCGAACTTATTGGTAAAATAAAGAGAATAGATATCAAAACTAAAGAGGTAATTGATATTAACGGAATTCCAAATGCCTTGTTTAGAGGCCAAGGTGGTTTATCAGATATTATTCTTCATCCTGAATTTGAAAAAAATAGTATTGTTTTGATCTCTTTTTCATATGGTGAAAAAAATAAAAATACTCTTAAAGTTATTAGTGCAGAGTTAATTAGAAATGAACTCATGAATAAAAAAATAATTTTTGAGGCAACACCATATAGAAAATCATCAAATCACTATGGCGCGCGCCTAGTTTTTTTGAATGATAATTCATTAATAATAACATCTGGAGATGGCTTTAATTATCGTGAAGATGCACAAAATCTTGATAATCATTTTGGTAAAATTATTCGTATTAATGCTGATGGCTCTATTCCAAAAGATAATCCTTACATTAATACACAAAATGCTTTACCAGAAATTTTTTCATATGGTCATAGAAATCAGCAGGGAATAGCTTACGACTCAAAAAATGATATATTATATTCTAATGAGCATGGCCCACGTGGCGGTGACGAGCTTAACTTAATTACTGCTGGTAAAAATTATGGCTGGCCAGCCATTACTTACGGTATAGATTATAATGGTAGTATAATTTCTCCATTTACAGAAAAGATTGGTATGGAGCAACCCTTAACATACTGGGTACCTTCAATAGCACCTTCTGATATGATTTTTTATGATGGAGAAATGTTTCCTGAATTTAATAATAGTTTAATTATAAGCTCTCTTGTTCCCGGTGAAATAAGAAAGATTTCTCTTGATAATAATGCATTAGAAGAAGAAATTATTTTTGATGAAATCAAAGGCAGAATTAGAAGTATAAAATCATCAACAAATGGTGCTTTGGTTGTATTATCGGATGGGCCAAAGGGGGAGGCCTATATAATTAATAGATAATGCCTTCTGAAGTATATAGAAATTATGATTATTCAATGTCCAGCATGTAATACAAGTTTTTCTGTAAGCACAGAAAAATTTGGAACTAAAAATAGAAAAGTTAAGTGTTCTAAATGTTATTTTATTTGGACAGCAAACTCGCAAGGTAAAGCTATTGAAGTTCCTCCTCTTTATGAATCCATTAATTCTCAAGGAGGAGTAATTAAAGAAAATAAAAATGAGACATTGGATCCAAATATAAAACCAGATCATCCATTACCTGTTCCAGTTAAAGAAAAAGATAATGATAGAGGTGGTTTTTTATCTGTTATTATAATACTGGTTCTTTTCTTATCGCTTGGGATGATTTGGTACAACAGAATTTTCTTATTGGAAAATTTTCCTATATTAAGACCTGTTTTAGAGTTTGTTGATCCCTCAATAAATATTAGAGGGATAGATATTTATAATTTAGAATCTCGTGCCACAATTATTAATAATAAAGAGTCTTTAATTGTTTCGGGTTCTTTAATTAATCAGTCAAATTATATGAGGATTGTACCTAATATAATTGTTAAAATAGTAGGGCCAGATGAAAAAGTTATCATGCAAGAGATTATTGTTTTAAATGATGAGTATTTTGAAATGAATGAACAAAAATTATTTTCAACAAATTTTATAAATTACCCAAAGAATGCTAATAAGGTTCTGATCGAGATTATTCCTTAATTTTCTTGCCAATCAGCTAAGCTATCCTGATCAATCATTTCTTCTATATCCTGTCTCTTCTTTATAACAGAATAACTATCGTCTTTAATAATTATTTCTGCAATTGAAGGCCTCGAATTATAATTTGATGATAAAACAGAACCATAAGCTCCAACATTTGTAATAGCTAAAAGATCTCCTTCTAAAAGTTGTGAAGTTGTGAAGTTTTTTATAAAAAAATCTCCTGTTTCACAAATAGGGCCCACCACATCATAACTTTCTGTAGGTCTTTCTTTGTCATCTTCAATTATTGGAAGAGCATTATGCAATGATCCATATAAAGATGGCCTTATAAAATCATTCATAGCTGCATCAACGATGATAAATTTTTTAGACTCATTCTCTTTAATATAAATTATTTTTGTTACGAGTATACCTGACTCAGCTGTCAAAAATCTTCCAGGTTCAATTATGATCTTTTTGTTTAATGATCCTAATTTTTTTGAAACTAATGCTGCATAATCTTTAATATTTAGGGCTTTTTCATCAGTATAATTAATTCCTATGCCTCCTCCTATATCGATTATATCAATATCAATATTCTTTTCTTTTAATTTAATAATAGTTTCAACAATACTATCAAAAGTTTTTTCGAAAGGCTCTAAATCATTAATTTGACTTCCAATGTGTACATCAATACCTTTAATTTCAATATTATTTAGATTTGACGCAAGTTCATAAACATCAATCGCCTCTTTAATAGAAATGCCAAATTTATCTTGCTTCTTTCCTGTGGAAATTTTTTCATTTCCGCCAGCTTCGATGTCAGGGTTAACTCTTAGTGATATTGGTGCAATCATATTTAGATTTACTGCTTGTGTTGAAATTTGTTTGAGCTCAGAAATAGATTCAACATTAATCATTAATATCTTATTTTTAATTGCAAATATAATTTCGTCAGTATTCTTACCGACGCCAGAAAAAACAATTTTATTAGGTGGTATTTTTGCTTTTAAAGCTCTTTTAAGCTCTCCAATTGAAACCACATCTGCTCCAGAACCCAATGAAGAGAATGTTTTTATAATTGATTGGTTTGAATTAGCTTTTAATGAGAAGCAAACAAGGAGGTCTTCTTCTTTAAAAGCATTAGTAAGTTCATTATATTTACTTTCAAGTATTTTGGAAGAATAACAATAGAATGGTGAACCAAGTTTTTTCGACAACTCAATTAAATCTATATTTTCACAGTGAAGATTTTTGTTTTTGTAAGAATACATAATTACTTACCTTCGAGGAATATTCCAACAGGGTTAATATTATTTGATGGCGGCGGCAATAAATCTCCTTTTCTGCCGCATCCAGATAATAGAATTATAAATATGATAATTATGATGCTATTTTTTTTCATTCTGTAATTTTTTTATCCATTTTGTTGCTGATTTTTTTACCATTAATGGAGATGTGCTACCAAAGGATTTTTTTTGATTAACAGATTGTTTAGCATCCAGCACATTAAAAATATCATCATTAATCTTTTTATTAAAACTTTTAAGCTCTTTTATTGTTAGTTCAGATAATTTAATTTTCTTTTTCTCACAATATCTTACTATATTTCCAGTTATTTTATGAGCTTCTCTAAAAGGAATATTTAAGTTAGAAACAAGCCAATCTGCTAAATCAGTGGCTGTAGAGTAACTTTTT
Source organism: Alphaproteobacteria bacterium (assembly GCA_045565415.1). Lineage (GTDB taxonomy): Bacteria > Pseudomonadota > Alphaproteobacteria > MED-G09 > MED-G09 > AG-430-B22. The sequence goes on from JBJLFK010000018.1 coordinate 4,155, forward strand.
TGTGCAGCAGAGTATAAATTTTCTTTTTTAGGTTTTAATTTTTTTACGATGGCATTTATTGCTTCAAGGGAATTCAAAATATTATCTATAGCATCAAAAGTTAACTCTTTATCTTCTTGAAGATCTTTTGAATATGCTAAAGGTAATCCTTTCATAACAACAAGAATCGACATCAGTGCTCCAATAACTCTTCCATTTTTTCCTCTAACCAATTCTGCAATATCAGGATTCTTCTTTTGAGGCATTATTGATGATCCTGTCGCAAGGCTATCGGGCAATTCAATGAAATCAAAACCTTCTGAGACCCAAAGTATAATTTCTTCAGAAAACCTTGAAAGATGAGAAGCAAGTATTGATGAAGCTGCCAAAGGTTCAATAATGAAATCTCTTGATGAAACTGCATCAATCGAGTTAGCCATTGGATTTGTGAAACCTAGAGCTTTTGATGTCATTTCTCTATCAATTGGAAAGGTTGTTCCCGCTAATGCCGCAGCGCCAAGAGGGCTTTGGTTGATCCTTTTTAAGGCATCTTGAAATCTATTTTTATCTCTTTCGAGCATTTCTACGTAAGCAAGAAGATGGTGACCAAGTGTAACAGGTTGAGCAATTTGCATATGAGTAAATCCTGGCATAATAAAATCATAATATTTACTCGCTTTTTTACTTAATTCTTTTTGAATCATCGTAATTTTTTTTATGATTTCTTGGCATTGTTTCCTCATATATAATCTCATATCGGTTGCTACCTGATCATTTCTTGATCTACCGGTATGAAGTTTTTTAGCTACATTGCCAATTTTTTTTTGAAGGTTTGACTCAATATTCATGTGTATATCTTCTAGAAGTGGATCTAAATTAAAAATACCCTTTTCAAACTCAATTTTGATTTTTTTTAAACCAGATATAATTTTTTGTGATTCTACCAAAGAAATTATCTTCTTTTTTGCTAGCATTTTTGCATGTGCAATCGAGGCAGTAATATCTTCAAGATATAGCCTAGAGTCAAATTCAATAGAAGAATTCATTTCAAGCATTATTTTATCTTGATCGGAGTTGAATCTACCTCCCCACATTTTATTTTTTTGTATTTTTCTAGCCATATTTACTTTTAATTTAAAAAAAACCTCTCTATAGAACTCTCATGTTTAAGTCAAAAAAGAAATTTATTATATTTTCGTTAATCATCTCCTTTAGCTTGCTGCTAATAGTTTCTTATTCTATTGGTTTGTTCAATAATGACTCAGAACATTTTAAACTTTCTGAGCCTGATCCATTATCAAAATTTGATATTGTTGAATTTAACGACTCAGAAGGTAACAAGTATAACATATCCGATTTCAGGGGAAAGTTTATCTTGATGAATTTTTGGGCCACATGGTGTTTACCATGTAGAGTAGAAATGCCTTCACTTGATAATTTACAGGCTGAAATGGGCGATGAAAATTTTCAGGTTATTATTGTGTCTATTGAAAGAACAGCTTTTTCTAAAGTTGAAAATTTCCTTAAAGAAATTAACATAAAAAATTTAAATAGCTACCATGACCCAACTACAATGGTTGGAAAATATATTAATGCAAAGGGATTACCAATAACAATTCTCTTCGATAAAAATGGAAAAGAAATCGGAAGATACGATGGTGACTTTGAATGGGATTCAAAAGAGGTAGTAAAATTTATTGCCGAATTAAAGAGTTCTTAAATTTAACCTAACCTAATGCTGTTTCTAACTCTGGTATTGCTTTAAATAAATCTGCAACCAAACCATAATCTGCTACCTGAAATATTGGAGCTTCTTCATCTTTATTAATAGCGACAATAATTTTCGAATCCTTCATACCAGCTAAATGTTGAATAGCTCCAGAAATTCCTACAGCGATATATAGTTCAGGAGCAACAACTTTACCAGTTTGACCAACTTGATAATCATTTGGAACAAATCCAGCATCAACAGCTGCGCGTGATGCACCAACTGCAGCACCTAATTTATCTGCTATAGCTTCTAATAATACAAAATTATCTCCTGATTGCATTCCTCTGCCTCCAGATATGATAATTTTAGCTGATGTAAGTTCAGGTCTGTCTGATTCTGTTAATTCTTCAGATATATACTCAGATAATTCTGGACTAGATGCTGAGTCTACTACCTCAATACCTACTGCTTCTTGATCTTCAGCAGCTTGGAAAGCAGTTGCTCTTACTGTAATAACTTTCTTTTCTGCTAATAATTTTACTGTCTCAATAGCATTTCCTGCATAAATCGGATGTTCAAATGTCTGATTATCAATAACTGATATTATGTCTGAAACCTGAGGAACATCAAGGAGAGCAGCAACTCTTGGCATAAAATTTTTACTTGTCGTTGTTGCCGGTGCAATAAATGTATTATAATTACTTGATATAGAAACAATTAGATCTGCATATGGCTCAGCTAAATGTTTTGCATAAATATCATTATCACAAATTAAGACTTTATTTACTCCAGAAATTTTTGCAGCTTCTTCTGCAACAGAATTACAATCCTTACCAGCAACTAGTATATCTACCTGTTCACCTATTTCATGAGCTGCAGTAATGGCTTTCCTTACTGAGTCACCGATACTATTATTATCATGTTCTGCAATCAATAATGTTGTCATTAAATAACTCCTACTTCATTTTTTAATTTATCCACTAATTCATCAACTGTCTCAACTTTTACCCCAGCTTCTCTTTGAGTGGGTTCTGAAACTTTTATAATTTCTAAATTCTGTTCAATAGAAATATTTAAATCTTCCGGATTTTTTTCGGTAATCTCTTTTTTCTTAGCCTTCATAATATTAGGAAGTGATGCATATCTAGGCTCATTAAGTCTCAAATCAGTTGTTACAATTGAAGGCATGCTAAGTTTTATTGTTTGTAGTCCTCCATCAACTTCTCTAGTTACTAATAATTTATCATTTTCCAATTTTACCTCAGATGCAAATGTACCTTGTGACCAACCCAACAATGCAGATAACATTTGACCTGTTTGATTTGAATCATCATCAATTGCTTGTTTTCCTAGAATTATTAAGTCAGGATTTTCTTCTTCTGCTACTGCTTTTATAATTTTTGCAACATTTAAAGGCGAAACATTTTGATCTGATTTTATAAGAATCCCACGATCAGCTCCCATAGCAAGAGCTGTTCTAATTGTTTCTTGTGCTTGTTGAGGCCCTATTGAAAGAGCAATAATTTCTTCAGCAGTTCCCGCTTCTTTTAGTCTAATTGCTTCTTCAACAGCAATTTCATCAAATGGATTCATTGACATCTTAACATTATCAAGCTCAACACCCGTTTGATCAGATTTGACTCTTATTTTGACGTTGTAGTCTACAACCCTTTTAATAGGTACAATTATTTTCATTATTAACTCCAAAAAAATTTGAAAATAAATTAACGGGAAATTAAAACCCCTAACATGAAGTGTCAATAACTCAGTTTAAAAGTTTACGCAATTCTTTTAAATGTATTGCTTTACTCCTCCCTTGAGCTTCCGGGTTTCCATAAAACATCTCCTGTTCCACCAATATCAGTTTGATTAGCATATCTTGCTGCTACAAAAAGAAGATCCGAAAGTCTATTAATATATTTTAGGGCTGTATTAGAAACAGAGTTTTTCTCTAAATTATCCATTTTTACCACTAATCTCTCTGCCTTACGAACGGCTGTTCTGGCTAAATGCAAGTATGAAGATGCTAATGTTCCACCAGGAAGTATAAAGGATTCAAGATCAGATAGGTTAGCATTCAGCTGATCAATTTCATTTTCTAGCCTTTCGATTTGTTTTTCGGTAATCTTGGTTCTTTCTAGCATTTCTATATTTTTATCATTGATAGGAATTGATAATTCGGCCCCTAAATCAAAGAGCTCATTTTGAATTGTTGCTAAAATATTATCTAGTAATATTAATTCAGCCTGCTTTGTTTTTGTTCTTACAAGACCAATAATTGAATTTGCCTCATCAACTGTTCCATAGGCTTCTACTCTATTATCTTCTTTAGAAACCCTAGAACCGTCTCCAAGGCTTGTTTCACCTTTATCACCTGTTCTAGTATAAATTTTTGTTAATCGAATCATTAATTCAATTTCCAAGCAAACCTTAAACCAACACTTGTAAGCCCTTGATTAGGATCACATAAACTACCATTAGACATATGTTGTGCGCTAAGTTGAATCTTTTGTGTATCATTTATATCATAACCAAACGCTATCAGTTCTCTAAAATTTACTTTACAGCCGTATCCTAGTTCACCATCCTTTATTTCATTATTACCTGTATGAATCGCTGCACCAAAGGCCAGTTCACCAGAAAACCTATTTTTATTAAATAAATTCCAGGTTGATCCCGCGTAAAATAAGTGAGTATGGTTTGCGAGACTTAGTTGAGTTCCGATGTGAGGATTGCCAGCAAATCTGTGCCACCATTCAGGCCTATCGAAAACTTTCTCAATAGATAAAGCAGGGCCTCCCTCAACTCTTCTTTCAACATCGTGCATTGACAAACCAATACGATATTCTGCTCCTTGTAAGAAACTTAAAGGCAGGAATAAAGTAATTAGAGCAATTTTAAATATTTTTTTTGTAATCATTTTTGTCTCTCGAAAAAGAATATTAAACATAAATCATTTTTCAAAAATTTATAATAATTATCTATTATTACTTTCGAAAAGTCTTTTTGCAATCACTTGTGCTTGTATTTCTGCAGTACCTTCAAATATACTTAAGATTCGCGAATCTGCTAATATCCTGCTTATTGGTGTTTCGCTTGCAAATCCAATCCCTCCATGAACTTGAAGAGCGCTATCAGCTGATGTCCATGCTGTTCTTGCAGCTAATAGCTTAGACATTCCTGCTTCCATATCACATCTTTGTCCTGTGTCTTTAATCCTTGCAGCATATAAAGTCAGTTGTCTAGCTATCATAGTTTCTGCAAACATTGCTGCTATTTTTTCACTAATTCGTGAGAAATTTATCAACTCTTTACCAAATTGAACTCTTTCTTGTGAATATTTTAAAGCCAAATCACAGGCATTTTGTGAAACCCCTAATGATCTAGCAGCAGTTTGTATCCTTGCAGACTCGAATGTGGACATTAATTGTCTAAACCCTTGGCCTTCTTTTTTACCCAGAAGATTGGCCGATGGCACTTCATATCCTTCAAAGGCAATATCATATTCTTTCATTCCTCTATAGCCAATTACATTTATCTCACCGCCCTTAATATTCTGATCTGGAAATGGATTATCTTCTGTTCCGGATGTTTTCTCGGCTAATAAAATTGATAAACCGTTATGATCCTTAATATCTTTATTTGTCCTAACGAGCATAGTCATTAAATTTGCTCTAGCGCCATGGGTAATCCATGTTTTATTACCAGTAACTTCATAATTATTTTCATTTAATTTTGCTCTGGTTTTTAAATGAGCTAAATCAGAGCCTATATCTGGTTCAGAAAAAACAGCAGTTGGAAGTATTTCTCCTTTTGCTATTTTTGGAAGAAATTTTTTCTTTTGTTCTTCATTACCTCCAATAAGGATAAGCTCAGCAGCAATTTCTGATCTTGTTCCTAGTGAACCTGTTCCGATCCATCCTCTTGATAATTCTTCAGAAACTATGCACATTGCAGTTTTACTTAATCCTAATCCACCATATTCTTCTGGAATAGTTAGCCCAAAAACTCCTAATTCAGACATCTCATCTATTATATTAGAAGGGATTAATTCATCGTTTAAATGCCAATTATGAGCATTAGGAATTATTCTTTCATTAGTAAATTTAGCAAATTCTTGACGAATCTGTTCGTAGGTATCGTCCAAACCAAAATTTGGTGAAATCCCATTATTTGAATTCTTTTGAATTAATTCGCATAGTTTCTGTTTAGATACAGATAGATTTCCACTTATAAATACTTTGGAAACTTTTTGGAATTCTTGCATCAACTTGTCATCAATTAAAATTTCATTTGGCCTCACGGTTTCACTTTGACTCATTGGAATACCATGGATGATTTGTAAACAGAACTCACCAATACCTACTTTTGCAATTTCAGATTCATAATCTGTTAAAAGATTTTTTTCTGTTAAATCTTTTATCCAATAATATGTTGTTTCTATTGCTTTAAAATAAGTAGCATACCAGGCAAAACCGTGAAAATAATGTTGATTATTATCTGAAAATTTTTCTTCAACCGAATTACTATTCTCTCTAGCCGAGTTTAATAAATTAATACCAAAATTGGATATTTTTTCTAATTCATTTACTATTTGATCTTTATTCATAATTTTTTCTCATAGAACTATTATATTATCAAAATCAAAAGAAAAAGGACTAAAAAGTCGCAGAAGAAATTTTATAATGGGAAAGGTTCAATTTTATTGATTTCTTTTTTTATATTTTGAACTGAGTATCCATTATTTCTATAGAACTCGATACTATTAGAATTAGATGTTTTTGATAATTTAATACCCTCTTTATCTCTGATCAAATTATGATGAAACCATTCAGGTTCAGGGAAGTCGAAAATGATTTGTAATAAACGGTGTATTGAGGTAGCTGGGTAAATATCAAGACCTCTAGTCACAACAGAAATATTTTGTTCAAAATCATCAACTGTTACCGCTAGATGATAAGAAGTAGGAATATCTTTTCTTGCAATTATTATATCACCGTATAAATGGGGTTCTGCCAATCTTCTTCCGATGGGCTCTAGACCAACTTCATTAAAAAAGATTTCAGATTTTATTTTATTTTGAGCATATTTAATTGCTTTTTCGATATCTAAGCGCCAAGAAAAATCTTTACCACTTAACATCATACCTGATCTCTCAGCAGGAGATATATTTTTATAGATACCCGGGTATATATATTGTCCATCTGGGTCTATTGGCCAATTTG
>JBJLFK010000019.1:0-10564 GCA_045565415.1 Alphaproteobacteria bacterium
GTTGAAGAAGAAAAAGATATTGAGAATATCTGCTATGAGTATGAGCCTGATGAGGAAGATATACTTAGAGAGCTTTTACCAAAGAATTTATCGGTCCAAATTTTAAGAGCTTTACTAGAAAATGTTGCTAGTGAATTTGGAGCAAGACTTACTGCTATGGATAATGCAACAAGGAATGCTTCAGATATGATTGATGACCTAACGATTACATATAATAGATCACGACAGGCATCCATCACATCAGAATTGATAGAAATTATTTCAGGTGCTGAGGCACTATAATTAAATGAGGTTAAATTATGAGTGAAATTAATCAAGGAAAAGTTGTCCAAATAATGGGAGCAGTTGTTGATGTCAAATTTAATGGTCATCTTCCAGCAATATTAGACGCTTTAGAGATAGAGCAAGATGGAAAAAAATTAGTTCTTGAAGTAGCACAACATCTAGGTGAGAATTCTGTTAGAACAATTGCTATGGATACAACAGAAGGCCTTAAAAGAGGACAATCTGTTGAAAGTACTGGCGCACCTATATCAGTTCCTGTAGGAGAAGAAACATTAGGTAGAATAATTAATGTTGTTGGTGAACCTGTTGATCAAAAGGGAGAGCTAAAAGCAACTCAAACAAGATCTATTCATCAAAATGCGCCTGAATTTGTTGATCAATCAACTGAAAAAGAGATTTTAGTAACAGGTATTAAAGTTGTTGATTTATTATGTCCATATTCGAAAGGTGGAAAAATTGGCTTATTTGGTGGCGCTGGAGTTGGTAAAACAGTGCTTATTATGGAATTAATCAATAATATTGCTAAGGCCCATGGCGGCTATTCAGTTTTTGCTGGAGTAGGTGAAAGAACTCGTGAAGGCAATGACTTGTATTGGGAAATGATTGAATCCGGGGTTAACAAAGAAGGTGGAGGCGATGGATCTAAATGTTCACTTGTTTATGGTCAGATGAATGAGCCTCCAGGAGCACGTGCAAGAGTTGCTCTTTCAGGGCTTTCTGTAGCTGAACATTTTAGAGAAGAGGGTCAAGATGTACTTTTCTTCGTTGATAATATCTTTAGATTTACCCAAGCAGGTTCAGAAGTTAGTGCTCTCTTGGGAAGAATTCCTTCAGCTGTTGGTTATCAGCCAACTTTAGCTATTGATATGGGAAATCTTCAAGAAAGGATCACATCTACTAATAAAGGATCTATAACTTCTGTCCAAGCTATATACGTGCCAGCCGATGATTTAACTGATCCTGCACCTGCAACATCTTTTGCACATTTAGATGCTACTACCGTTTTATCTAGAGCTATATCAGAAAAGGGTATTTATCCTGCAGTTGACCCACTTGATTCAAATAGCAGGATCCTTGAGGTCGATATAGTTGGTGAAGAGCATTATAATGTTGCGAGAGAAGTTCAAGAAATTTTACAAAAATATAAATCTCTTCAAGATATTATTGCTATTCTAGGTATGGATGAACTAAGTGAGGAAGATAAATTAACTGTTGCAAGAGCAAGAAAAATTGAAAGATTCTTCTCTCAGCCTTTCCATGTTGCTGAAGTATTTACTGGTTCTCCAGGAATTTTAGTGGATATAAATGATACGATTAAGGGTTTTAAAGGTTTATGTAATGGTGATTATGATCACTTGCCTGAAGCAGCATTTTATATGGTAGGCACAATTGAGGATGCTATAAAAAAAGGCGAAGAATTAGCTAAGGAAGAATAATTATGTCCTCAAAACTAAATTTCGATTTTGTTTCACCAATGTCATCTATTTTTTCGGGTGAGGTGGATGGCATTCTAATTCCTGCGAAAGAAGGCGATGCTGAAATCCTTCCTCAGCATGCCCCTTTTATGACAGCTTTAAGAGTTGGTATTGTTGAAATTAATTTAATTGATTCTGAAAATTTAAAATTTCTTATTGATGGAGGTTTTGCCGATATTGCGCTTGACCAAGTTACCCTATTGGCAGAAAGGTCATTTGATTTAGTTGAATCATCTAAGGAAGATTTCGATAAAATGATTAATGATGTAGCAAAAGATATTGAAGAAAGTGAAGATGATGAAGAAAAAGAGGGTTTATTGATTAAAAAAGAAATTCTTGAAGCTAATTATTCTTAATTTTATCTTTTATAGGTGAAAATTTTTCTACAAGTTTCAAGTATAATTCTTTTTTAAAATCTACAACTAGATCTGGCATTTCCTCTAAATCTCTCCATGTCCACTCATCAAATTCAGCTATATGACCGTCTAGATTAAAATCACTATCATCACCTTTAAAAATCATAAGGAACCATTTTTGTTTTTGTCCTTTGAATTTTCCTCCTAAGGCTTTTCCAATTAGTTCAGGAGGTAAATTGTATTCTAACCATTCATCTAAAGTAAAAATAATCTCTGCTGAGTTAGTGCCAGTTTCTTCTTCAAGTTCACGATATGCTGCATTTTCAGGACTTTCACCACTATCTATACCGCCTTGTGGCATTTGCCATAATTTTTTTTCGTTAGGTCTTACGCCAACACCAATTTTGCGTTTGCCTGTCCAAACTTTTCCATCATCTCTGGTTAAAATAATACCAACAGCCTTTCTTAATCCTAAATTTTCACTCATTTTATCCTCGGTAATTTAAATCTATGACAATAGATCATTCAGTATTTCTAATGCTAAATTTAGTTGAGTGTCCTCACTGCTATCTAAAGGTATATATGCAGATGATCCTGACTCAGATCTATCGTCTGAATTCTTTTTTATAAATTCATTTAATTGTGTTTCCCCTACTTCATATATTTCGGGGTTATTTTCCTTTGTTGGTTCTTGCTTTATTACAAAATCAGGTTCAATACCCTCCGCCTGAATAGATCTTCCTTTAGGAGTAAAATATTCAGCAGTTGTTAGTTTTAAGGCTCCAAGGTTTTTAGAATTTGGGAAATAAAGATTATTTTTGTTGATAGGATAAAGCGTTTGTACTGAACCCTTTCCGAAGGTTCTAGTTCCAATAATTATTGCTCTATTATGATCTTGAAGAGCTCCAGCTACAATTTCTGACGCTGAAGCAGATCCACCATTCACTAAAATAATTAGAGGCTTGTCATTTATAAAGTCACCTTTTTTTGCATCAAAAGAATTAATTTTCTCTTCAAATCTTGGTCTTTTTGTAGAAACAATTTCTCCATAATTAAGAAACATATTAGCTACTTCAATTGCTTGCTTAAGTAATCCTCCAGGATTTCTTCTTATATCTAAAATATAACCTTTAATAGATGGGCTTTCACTGTTTTCATGAATATAGAGCTCTTTATATAATTTCTCAGATGTCTTTTCATTAAATGCAGAGATTCTAATATATCCAATATTATTATTTTCTCCCTTAATTTCAGTCTTAACACCAGGAATTTGTATTATGTCCCTGATAATTGTTATATCAAAAGCGTCATCTTTTTCTTTACGAACAACAGTTATCGCTACTTCTGTATCAGGCTTTCCTCGCATAAGATCAACTGCATCATTAAGATTCTTACCAAGTATTGGTTCTTTATTTATATGGGTAATATAATCACCTGCAATCATTCCAGCTTTTTGTGCTGGTGTTTCATCAATTGGACTAATTACTTTTATTACGCCATTTTCCATAGTAACTTCTATTCCAATGCCACCAAATTCTCCGCTTGTGTCATTTTGTAGGTTAGCAAAATCTTTTGGAGGTAAATAAACTGAATGAGGGTCTAGAGATTGTAGCATCCCATTAATTGCAGCTTCAACTAATTCACTCTGTTCCGTTGACTCGATATATTCCTTATCAACTAAATCTATAACTTTATTTAACAAATCTACATTCTCTCTCTCTAATGTTTTTCCTTCTAAAGATGAGAAATTCATAATTATCAGACATAAAATTGTAAATATAGATTTATGGTAAGTTTTTATAAGCATTATTTGTGATAGGGGTGTTTGTTAATAATTGTTATCGACCTGTAGATCTGTTCTAAGAGCATCATTTTAAACATCTTATGAGGCCATGTTAAGCCCCCAAATGAAATTATCTTATCAAAATCTTCGAAATGTTTTTTATCTATACCCTCAGATCCACCAATAAAAAAATTAATATTTTTATTAATGTCTGCTTGAGTAAGGATGTATTTTGAAAATTCAACTGAATTTAATTTTGAGCCCTCTATATCAAGAAGAATATTTAATGCTCCTTTTTCTTTCTGATTTATTAATTTTTTAGTTTCCTCATCTTTTTTTTCAGTAACATTTTTCTTATTAGAATTTTTAATTTCCTTATAAATAATTTCTTTTAGACCAATATTTCTTCCTATATTTTTGATTCTTTTTTCATAATCTCTAATAACATCTTGGAGTAAATTATTTGAACTACCAATATAAATAATAGTTATTAACATAAGTATTTTTAGTTTGTTTCTATATTAGTTTGCCACAATTTTTCTAAATTATAGAATTCACGAACTTCCTTCCGAAAAATATGTACAATTACATCTCCACTATCAATAAGAACCCAATCACTTTTATTAATGCCTTCTGCTTTAATATTTTTTATTCCATCTTTTTTTAGTTCGGTGATTAGATTTTCTGATAATGAACCTACATGTCTATTTGATGTCCCGGTAGCAATAACTAAAAAATCAGCTATATCTGATTTTCCTTTTAAATCTATTGATACAATATCTAAGGCTTTATTATCTTCTAACTGATTAACAATATTATCTAAGATTTTATACATCTTTTAACTTTCTAATTTGACTTGAGGAAATATCACTTATAGGGCCTGGAATAAAGGTAATTGCAGGTGGTATACATTTTGTGAACAATTTCTGATCATTAACATCAATTATTTTTGCTCTATCTTTTATTAAATCTAGCTTATTAGAATGAATCTCAAAGGATGGTCTTGGATAAATTGCTATTGGAATTAAATCCATAAATTTCTCCCAATTCTTCCATTGAGAAATTTCTGCAGCACAATCAGAACCCATAATCCAAATAAAATTTACATCTGGATATAAGCCCATAATTTTTGAAACAGTATCTATACTGTATTTTGTTTTGTGTTCCTTTTCAAAGTCACTAACAAAAAAATTATCTGATTTCGCAATATCCCTTGCGCTCAAAAACCTATCATGAAAATCCATAAGATCTTCATTTTCTTTAAGCGGATTGGATGCAGATACTAACCAAATAATTTGATTTAAATTAAGTTCATTTAAAGCATTTTTTGAAACTTGAAAATGCCATTCATGTGCTGGATTAAAAGAGCCGCCAAATAGACCAATTTGTGATCCAGATTTTATTGGTAAAATATAATTATTCACTAGAGCATCATCACTAAGGTCTAATTTGGCCTGAACCACGAACTACATATTTAAAACTAGTTAATTGCTCTACACCTACAGGTCCTCTGGCATGAAATCTTCCTGTTGCAATACCAATTTCTGCTCCCATTCCAAATTCACCACCATCTGCAAATTGAGTAGATGCGTTGTGCATGACTATCGCACTATCAACTTCTCTCATAAATTTTTCTGCAATATCATTATCTTCTGTAATTATTGAGTCCGTATGATTAGTTGAATATTCACTAATATGTGAGATTGCTTCCCCTACACCATCAACTATCTTCACACTTATAATCGCTTCAAGATATTCAGTTGACCAATCTTCATCATTTGCAGAAATTATATTATCGACTAATTTGAGAGTTTCCTTACACCCTCTTACCTCGCATCCACTATCTTTTAGTGAATTGACTAACAAAGGAAGAAAAGACTTATCACTATTTTTATCAATTAATAGTGTTTCGGCAGCACCGCAAATACCTGGCCTCCTCATTTTTGCATTGATAATAATATCTTTAGCTTTTGTTAAATCTGCACTTTTATCTACATATAGGTGGCATATTCCTTCCAAATGCCCAAATACAGGTATTTTTGCTTCATTCTGAACTCTTTCTACAAGACTTTTGCCACCGCGCGGAACAATAACATCGATATTTCCATTTAACCCCCCCTAAAAGAAGACCGACTGCTTCACGGTCTGTAGTTGGTATAATTTGAATAGAGTGTTTTGGTAAATTGGAAGCCTCTAATCCCTGAACCAAAAATTTATGAATAGAATTAGAGGAATGAAAACTTTCTGATCCTCCTCTTAAAATAACAGCATTTCCAGCTTTAAGACACAACGCCCCAGCGTCAGCAGTAACATTTGGTCTGCTTTCATAAATCACTCCGATAACTCCTAAAGGAGTTCTTACCCTAGAAATATCAAGACCATTAGGTCGTTGCCATCTTCCTATTTCTTCTCCAACGGGATCATTTAGCTCTACAATAGATCGAAGGCCATTACTTATAGAAGAAATTCGATCTTTATCTAAATAAAGACGATCTAGAAAGGAATCTGATATTCCTTTTTCTTCAGCCTTTTTCATATCAGTATGATTGGCTTTAAGAATATCGCTGTGGTTATTTTCAATAAGTTCAGCCATATTCATTAAGGCTTGATTTTTTTTATCTTCACTTGCCATGGATAGGGCGTTAGATGCTTTTTTTGCGTCATTGCCAATTTTAGATAACTGTAATCTTATATCTTCATTCATTATTTTTCATCCATATTGCCAGAATAAAATAAATTATTTCTATGTATTACTTCCGTCTTAGCAAGATAACCTAAAATTTCTTCAATTTCTTCAGATTTTTTACCAATTATTTTAGATAAATCATTTGAATTAAAATTAGTCAGGCCCCTAGCTACTTCTTTATCTCCAGATTTAATTGTAACAGTATCACCTTTATCAAATTCACCATCAAAATCTATAATTCCTGCAGATAATAGGCTTTTACCATTTTCAAGAGCTAAGTTAGCTCCCTTATCAATATTTATTTCTCCTGATGGCTTTATGCTTCCAGAAATCCAACTTTTTAGAGCACTCAGGTTTTTATTTTGAGATTGAAAAATAGTTCCAATTCCATCATTTAGTGAAGATAGGATAGGATTTTTTATTCTTCCGGAAGAAATAATCATTTGGCAACCACTCTTAGTGGCTATTTTTGCTGCTTCAATTTTTGTTATCATACCGCCTCTCCCTAATTCTCCTGCCTCGCCTGCCATATCAGTAATTCTCTTATCTATAGTTTCTACATTATTAACTAATCTACTTTCTTCATTAGAGGGATCTTTCTCATAGAGACCCTCAACATTGGATAATAAGATTAAGCAATCCGCCGCAACCATTCCAGCTATTCTAGCGGCTAATCTATCATTGTCTCCATATCTGATTTCGGATGTAGCTACCGTATCATTCTCATTTATTATTGGGATATATTTTTCTCGCATTAACTCTTCAATTGTTGATCTAGCATTCAAAAATCTTTTCCTATTTTCTGTATCTTCAGCAGTTATTAATATTTGAGCAGCATTAAGATCAAACTTACCTAAAGAATCTTTCCATGCATTTATTAATTTTATTTGGCCAATTGAAGAAGCAGCCTGACTTTCTGATAAATTAAATTTTTCTTTGGTTTTATTTAATTCAATTTTTCCTAATTCTATAGCGCCTGATGAAACTATAAGGGTTTCTATGCCCCCTTTTTTTAATGACACAATATCTTCACTAATATTGTTTAAGAAATTATTATTCACTCCTTTATCTTTATCAATAAGAAGTGAGGAGCCAATCTTCACTACCATTCTATTTATTTTTTTTATTTTCATGGTTGCCAGCCTTTTATATTATCATCATCCTCTGTTTTTGAGATATTATCATGCAATATTCTAAGTATCGAAGTAATTCCTTTTCCAGTTACAGAAGATATTTTGAAAACATCTTTATAAGTATAATCTTTAAGAATATTTACTTTTTCATCTAATTTTGTTTCATCAATAGAGTCTGACTTAGATAAGACAATGATTTCTTTTTTTTCATCTAATTCTTTAGAATATGCTGCTATCTCACTTCTAACAGTTTTCCATGAATTAATTACATCAGAGTCATTTGCATCAATCAAATGAAGAAGCAAATTGCATCTTTCAATATGCCCAAGAAATCTATCACCTAGGCCCTTACCTTCATGAGCGCCTTCAATTAATCCAGGGATATCAGCAATTACCAGTTCATTATTATTATACTTTGCTATACCAAGAACTGGGTTTAGTGTTGTAAAAGGGTAATCGGCAATCTTTGGTTTTGCTTCACTTACAGTTGATATTAAGGTTGATTTACCGGCATTGGGTAATCCAATTAAACCAATATCGGCAATAAGTTTTAATCTAAGCCAAATCCATTTTTCTTCACCATTTTCTCCATCATTAGCAGTTCGAGGTGTTTGATTTTCAGAATTTTTAAAATGTGCATTACCAAACCCTCCATTCCCACCTTTTAGGATTGTGAGAGATTGATCTTTATCAACAATATCAGCAATGACCTCTTCATTATCCTCTTCCAATATTAATGTACCTCTTGGAACTTCAATGATTGTATCCTCACCTGACCTACCAGTTTTATCACTTCCCATTCCTGGACTACCATTTTTTGCTTTAAAATGTTGTCTATATCTATAGTCAATTAAAGTATTGAGGCCATCAACGCATTTGATAATGACATTACCTCCTTTGCCGCCATTCCCACCGTTTGGACCTCCGAATTCAACATACTTTTCTCTACGAAAACTTACACAGCCGTTTCCGCCGTTTCCAGATTGAATATGTATTTTTGCCTGATCAAGGAATTTCATAACCATGCTCGCAAAGTTAATTAAAGATTATAGTGATTAAGTTGAAACTTTTCTAGTTTGTAGCTTCTGGACTTGGCTTTACAGAAACTACTGGTCTTCCATTTTGTGTTTTTGAAAAATCCACAGTTCCTTGAATTAAAGAGAAGATTGTATGATCTTTTCCTAAGCCAACATTTTTACCTGGCTTCCACTTTGTTCCTCTTTGACGAATAATAATATTTCCAGGAATAACATTTTCCCCTCCATATTTTTTAACACCAAGTCTTCTTCCAGCTGAATCTCTTCCGTTCCTTGATGAACCGCCTGCTTTCTTGTGAGCCATGTTTTACTCCTTTGAACCTTTATTAGTTTTTTTTGGTTCCGATTTAGCCTTTTTATCAGATTTTTTTGGTTTGTCTTCAGTTTTTTTTGATTTTGTGGCTACTTTTTTTGGAGCTGCTTTTTTTGGAGCTGCTTTTTTTGGAGCTGCTTTTTTTGCTGTTGTCTTCTTTTCTTCGGTATCGGCAGCTTTAGTTTTCCCCTGAGAAGAATTTATACTTAAAATCTTTAGGTTTGTAATATTTTGCTTATGACCTTGTTTTCTTCTGTAATTATGTCTTCTTTTTTTCTTAAAGACTGTAATTTTAGCAGCCCTAGAATGATCCATAATCTCTGCTTCTACACTTGCACCTTTAATTAATGGATCTCCTACAATTGGCTTTCCTTTATCTGATATGATTAGGACTTCATTCAATTTGATCTTTTTACCAGCGTCATCAGATAATTTTTCAACAGAAATAACATCATCCTTTGATACCTTATATTGCTTACCACCAGTTTTAATAACAGCGTACATTTTCAACCCATTTTATTACAAATTAATGTGTGGCGCGACTATAACCCTAGGATGTTTTGTGTCAAGTTTTATGATGGCAAAAAATTATCTTATATCTTAGGTTTGAAATAACATAAAAATGTTAAAGGCAAGATACAAAAAAAAGCTGCTATTAAATAAATTGAACTAACAGTTAAATTAAAGAAACCGTCAGATATACCAGCAAAAGTTTCACCAATAATTCTAGAAAAATGTCTAGTGCTCATAAAAATGGCAAATATTGATGCAGCAGAGGATGATAAAGAAAATTTCATACATAAAGATAAGACAGCAGTTAATGCAAATGAATTAAAAAATGAAAAGGCAAGCAATATGCCTATTCCAAAAAACTGATTCATTATGATATTTGTGTGAATTGCAATTAACAAACATAGAAAACCAAGAGAAATATGAGATATTTTTATAATTAATTGTGAATTTACTTTATCTGAAAGATATCCACCCAAAAGTGCAGCTAAAATTCCACCATATAGAGCTACCGATCTATAAAATGTTAAGTCGAATGACTCCCAGTCAGCATAATTTGTATAAAGATATGAAATTGACGAGAAATGTATACCTGAGGCAAGATTTGAGGTAAGACAAAATAAAATTAGCAAAAAAATATGTTTTTGCTTAATAGTCTTAATGATAAGAATTATAATATCTTTAAATTTGAACGGAGATAATTCTTTAGTATTAATGTTGGTCCCTAATGACAGGTATCTATCTGTTTTTCTCTCTCTAAAAAATGAAAGAAGAAGGCCTGCTAAAAGAATAAAAAGCCCAATAAATAAAATTGCATTTGTTAGACCATAATTTGCCATTATATAAGCTGAAGAAATACCTGACAAACTTAAGCCGAAAGTCCGAAAAGCCCACATTAGTCCATTAACAATACCTCTTTCATTATCATTTAATATATCTATCGCTAGTCCATCTGTTGAAACATCAAGAATTGAAGTAGCAAGTAA
>JBJLFK010000020.1:0-10242 GCA_045565415.1 Alphaproteobacteria bacterium
CCAAAATAGATAGTATAATTCAAAGGATCTTTGAGATCGTCATAAACAGCAAAATAAATAGGAGATGATATTCCTTTTTTCACAGACTCAGAAAAATATCTCCAAAGATCTTCCGTAGTCATGATATCGTTAATTTTTTTTATATCATCTTTAAGTGGTGCTGAACCAAGTTTATTGACTAAATTTCTGTTTGTATAACTTAAATATAAATTAGCTATTTTTTCTTCCTCAGATGATTTTATTAAATTATCTTTATTTTTAATAAGAGCATCTATCAAAGTATTTTGATTTTGCAGAGACTCTTCTCTTAGGGTCATGTATGAGCCCCAACCTATCTGATCATCTGGTATTTCTGTTTCTGATAACCAGTTATGATTTACATAATCATAAAAGCTATCTTGGGGTTTAAATCCCTGATTAAATTGACTTATATCTATTCCTGAAAGTTCCATATTGTTCGCGTATCCTTTTGTAAAAAATAAACTAATAAAAATAATAATAAAAATTCTCATAATCTTAACCTCAGTAGTTACATTGCACTAATGCCACCATCTATTTTAATCTCTGCACCAGTTATAAACTTTGATTCATCACTAGCTAAGAATAAAACAGTATAAGCAACATCGTCAGGCTCACCCACTTTTCCGAGAGGTACCTGTCTAGCTAACTTCATCATAACCTGTTCTTTTTCAGAATTAGATCTTTCAACCATCGCATCTAAGATAGGTGTATCAATAAAGGTTGGGTGAATTGAATTACATCGAATATTATATGCAGATCTTGCACAATGCAAAGCCACTGATTTTGACAGCATCCATACGCCTGCTTTTGCTGTATTATATGCAGCCATATTATGGCCAGCAATTAAACCTGATATTGAAGAAGTATTAATTATTGAGCCAGGAGAATAATTCTTCATAATAGGTATAGCGTATTTACAACCTAAAAATACTGAGTCAGTATCAACAGCCATAACCTGTTTGAATATTTCGTAATCTGTTTCTTCTACTGTGGAGCCACCTCCTATACCTGCATTATTAACAAGAATATTTATTCCTCCCATTAATTTTTCTGCTTCATTAAGTGTTTCCTTCCATTGATCTTCAGATGTGACATCAAGTTTTACTGAATGAGCTTTTCCTGGAAAATCAGAATTTATTCTCTTCTCAACACCATTTAATTTCTCTTCATTAATATCAGCTAGCACAACTTTTGAACCTTCTTTTGCTAGCATATAGGCTATCGCTTCCCCAAGCCCTTGAGCTGCACCTGTAACAAAAGACATTTTTCCATCTACTCTTCCAGTCATTATAATCTCCCAGTTATTTATTTTCCCTTAAAATTTGCATCTCTTTTTTCAAAAAATGCCTTAATCGCTTCTTTTCTATCTTCAGTAAAGCCAGTCAAAAGATATTGATCCCTATCCATATAGCTAGAATTATAATTCAAGGAATTGTTAGTTGCATTAATTGAAGTTTTTGACATTCTTACCGCTATTGGAGGAAGTTTATTTATCTTTGCTGCTAGTTCCATAGATAAATTTATAGCTTCCCCTTCTTTACAAATCCTCTGAGTTAAACCCCATTCAAAAGCTTTTTCGCCTAATAAATCTTCTCCAAGTATCACTAACTCTTTTGTTCTTGCAGGGCCAATTAAAGAATTAATTCTTGGATTTGCCTGCCAGCTCATATTCATCCCAAGAGGAATTTCAGGTAATCTAAAAACTGATGAAGAAGATGCTACCCTGAAATCACATGAAACAGCCAATGCAATTGCTCCTCCAATACAATGGCCCTCTATTGAAGCAATAGTTATTTGTTCTAAAGACTCCCATGCCTGACACATATCTGGACCAATCTTATGTATCTCTCTTCTTTCAAGACTTGTTTCATCCCCTTTGAGGAATGTTTCGTCTTTAAGATCAGCACCTACTGAAAAAGAATCTCCCTGACCAGAGAGAATAATGCAGTTTACATCAATATCAGATTTGAACTTATAAGCGCATTCAGTTAATTCTTTCATCAAATCATAGGATAAAGCGTTTCTTCCATCCCCTCTATCCATGAGAACATGAACAATTCCACTATCCTTATTAATTTTTAGGTACTTAAAGTCTTTCAATTCTAATCCTTACAAAAGCTATAATTTAAGATGATCATATAAAATGCTTTTTGTTAAGACCGCAGGTAGAATTTTTACTTCATCTGAGCCCTCACTCCAATATAAATAAAGGGGAACACCAGCTCTTTTGTATTTTTCAAGTTCTGCTGTGATTTGAGGATCATATTTTGTCCAATCTGCAACTAAGTATACTATTTCATCATTCTCAATCAGCGAAATAAACTCTTTTGAGTTTAAAACTAACCTTTCATTAACTTTACAAGTTAAACACCAGTCTGCTGTAAAATTTAATAGTATATTTCTCTTTTCGTCTCTCAATTGGTTCACTCGCTCTAATGACCATTTTTCACCTATATCTATGTATGATTTAGAATTTTTATTTTCAGATGGAATGAAAAATATAAGAAAAAGGATACTGACTGATATTAAAGCAATTGAGCTTCGCTTTGCAATTGTTGATGAAAATCTAAATACTAAGAATGCAACTAGCAATATTAGTAGTGAAGAAATAAGTATTATAAGACCCTCATAACCAGATTGTCTAAATACAACCCATGTTAACCATAAAGCTGTTAAGAACATCGGTATTCCCATTATTCTGCTTACTACACCCATCCAATTTCCTGGTCTAGGAAGAATGTTTATTCCTTTTGGTAAAATAGATAATAATAGTGTTGGAAAAGCTATACCAAAGCCAAGGGATAGAAAAATTATAGATGATATTAAAATTGGTTGAGATATACCCCAGCCAATAGCTGCCCCCATATATGGGCCAGTGCATGGGGTTGCAACAATAACTGTCAAAAGCCCGAGTAAAAAAGAATTAGAATAACCTGTTTTATTTACATTTAAATTGCCAAGCCTTGTGAAAAAACTACCTAGCTCTACTCTTGAGACAAGAATTAAACCTAACGCAAAAAATAAAAGAGCAAGTAAGCTAGACATTAAACTAGATTGTAACTGCCATCCCCAACCAACAAATTGTCCAAGGTTTTTTACTACCGTGGTAGCTATCAAGAGAATTATCATTGATATCTCAATGCCTAATGTAAAAACAAGACCATGTTTCCAGCTATTACTTTTTCCAGATTCGTTTACGAGAGACATCACTTTCAAAGCAATTACAGGAAAAACACAAGGCATTGCATTTAAAATTATTCCTCCAACAAAAGCCAAGAAGATAGCTAGTAAAAAACTCAATCCTTGAGTTTTGTTAACTTCTATAAATGAAACTCGCTCAATATTACTTTCAATTTGAAAATAGGTCTTTTGGTCTGCATTCTGTAACTCTAATACCCCAGAAACAAATTGTAGCTCTTCCCTAAAATTTTCTGGTCTATCAATGGTTAAATAAGAACCTTCACTATTTTTTCTTAATATTTGATTTGAACTATAATTTATTAAACCGTTCTGTTCAGGATAAAAATATGCCTTTTCATATGCTTCCCCTGATACCCAAGAAATTTTAAATGTATTATCCGATAAGAATGCTTCGGTTATAAATGAGGATTTAGAAGGTAATCTATTTATCCAGTCACTTAATATGTATTTTCCATTTTCAAGTTGTGACTGTGAAAATTTTGTTAAATCAATTGAAATATTCGTATCTTCTGGAATACATATTTCTTCACAAATTAAGAAGCTTAAAAACGCAGAGAATTTATCACCATAATTATAATTTGAATTTATTTTGAATTTAATTGGCAAGACAACTTCGTCATAATATCCATAACTAGTTAATGGATCCAAAGGAGCAAGCTCTGGAGAAGGCCATAATATTTCTTGAAATTCAATTCCAACTGGTAAATTCCATTCTAGCTCAGGTGGAAGGCCGGAATCGCCTGGATTTTTCCAATATATATGCCATCCTGGAGTTAACTTAAACCTCAACCCAAGAATTAATTCGTCACCTTCTTTTAGATAATCTTGAGAATATATAATATCAATATTTGCATTCTCAGTATTTGCAAAGTTATCTTCTCCAATCAACTCTACTGCCGAAAACAGAAAGAAAGATAATAAAAAGAATTTTTCAACTACATTCTTTAATTTATTCATAAGCTTAACTACCAATTAAAAATCACTATAAATATTGATTACTTCTCTTATATAGTATCTATGATTAAAATGTTAAGGTCACAAAGAAAAATATGAAAAAAATTATATATATATTTGTATTTATCATTCCTTTCAGTGCTTTTGCAATTAATCAACAAGAGGCAAATGCGATTTCTGAAATTATAGAATGTAAAAATACTATTAATGATAAAGATAAGCTTGAATGTTTTGAGAAAAATATAGAAAAATTAGAAAAAGTTTTTCCTATTGCAACTCTTAATGAAAAAGATAGAAAAATAGAAATTATAAGAATTGAAAAAGAGAAGAAAGAAGATGTTTTTGGCGTTTTACAAAATGTTAATCCCATAGCTAGCAAAGAAAACGAGGGTTTAAAATCTATTTCATCGACTATAAAGAAAAATGAATGGGTAAGTTTTGGAAAGATTAAGATTGAACTGGAAAATGGACAAGTTTGGAAGCAAGTGGACTCTACACCATATAGAGGTCCAAAAGATTTAAAAGGAAGGTCAATAAAAATTACATCAGCTTCTTTGGGAAGCTTTTTACTTAAAATAGACGGAATTGGCGGAAAGTTTAGAGTTAGAAGGGATAAATAAGATTTTAGATAAAAAAAATATCACGGTTCTGGGAATTGAAACTAGTTGCGATGAGACGGCGGTATCAATGGTAAGTTTAGAAAATGGCAAAGGAGAAATTCTTGCAAATAAAATAATTAGCCAAATTGATGAGCATTCTCCTTTTGGTGGAGTTGTTCCTGAAATTGCATCTAGATCTCATATTGAGTATTTGGATACTTTAGTTGATGAAGCTTTATTAGAAGCGAAAAAAAATTTAACGGAGATTGATGGAATAGCTGTAACAACAGGTCCAGGTCTTGTGGGTGGTTTAATCGTTGGTCTGACCTATGCCAAAGGTTTAGCGATCTCTACAGGATTACCTCTTATATCCATAAATCATCTGGAAGGTCATGCCCTTACACCAATACTTACAGATAACATTGAATTTCCTTATATACTTTTATTAATCTCTGGAGGACATAGCCAATTACTTATTGTTGAAGAGTTAGGAAATTATTCTCAATTAGGTACAACATTAGATGATGCTGTAGGTGAAGCATTCGATAAAGGCGCAAAATTTATGGGATTAGGCTACCCAGGCGGCCCAGAATTAGAAAAGCTAGCGGAGATGGGTGATGAAGATTCTTTCGATTTACCTAAACCATTATTTGGTCAAAATAATTGTAACTTTTCTTTCTCAGGACTAAAAACGGCATTAATAAGACTATCCAGAACATTAGAGCCCGTTGATAAAAAAACTATGCAAAATATGGCTGCATCTTATCAAAAAGCAATTGTTGATTGTTTAATTGATAGAACAAAAAAGTCGATTGAGGTTGTTAAAGATAGCAGACCAGACCTTTCAGTCAAAAACTTGGTTGCCTCTGGAGGAGTTGCTGCTAACAAAAAAATTACCCACGGATTGAGTAATTTAGCTCTGGAGAATGATATGAATTTTTCATCGCCACCAATTGAGCTTTGTACGGATAATGCAGTCATGATAGCTTGGGCAGGTTGTCTGAGAATGAGTAAAGGTTTTTTGAATTCACTAGATGTTTCTGCTAAAGCTAGGTGGCCCTTAGAAGAAGTGAAAACAGAATGACAGAGAAACAGAATTTTAAAAATATTTCTATTTTAGGAGCTGGCGCATGGGGAACAGCACTTGCAGAAGTTATGAGTCGGCAAGGCCATCAAATTAATTTATGGGCAAAAGAAAGTGCTGTTGTGAGCAGTATTAATTCTTCACATGAAAATGAGGTTTTTTTGCCTAATGTTAAACTCTCTGATTTAATAGTGGCATTCAATAATATTGAACAAATAACTAAATGTGATTTACTGCTTGTTGTTTCTCCCGCTCAATATACAAGAGAAACATTAGTAGAAGTTTCAAAAACTCTTAAATCAGAAACTCCAATAATACTTTGCTCAAAAGGAATTGAGATCTCAACCTTAAGTCTGATGAGCCAGGTAACTGAGGATATTTTTCCTGAAAACCCCGTTGCTATACTTTCAGGGCCAAGTTTTGCAATTGATGTAGTTAACAATAAACCAACAGCTGTTACACTAGCCTGTAAAGATTTAGAAATAGGAAGAACTATTGCTGAAAGCATTAGTCTTCCCACTTTTCGTCCTTATATCAGTGAAGATGTAATAGGAGCTCAAATTGGTGGTGCCACTAAAAATGTAATTGCTATTGCGGCTGGTGTTGTTGAAGGACAAAAGATGGGCGATAGCGCTCGAGCAGCTACAATTGCTAGAGGTTTTTCAGAAATAAAAAGATTGGCTATTTCTATGGGCGGCAAAGAAGAAACACTTGCAGGCTTATCTGGAATGGGAGATCTTCTACTAACTTGTAATTCAAAAACTTCTCGTAATTATTCTCTGGGTATTAAGCTCGGCGAGGGACGATCGATCGAAGAAGCAACAAATGGCCTCTCTACAATTGCTGAAGGCATGTATTCTGCTAAGGCAATAGCAAACCTAGCGAAGGAAAATGGGATAGAAATGCCAATAACTTTGGCCGTAAATGATTTGATAGAGAAAAAATACTCTGTAACAGAAATAATCGACAACCTTCTTAATAGACCAATAAAAGAGGAAAACTAATGCTTTACTGTTTAATTTGCCAAGACAAAGAAAATGCTATTGAGACAAGAATGCAAAATAGAGAAGATCATTTAAAATATGTCGCTGAAACTAATGTAGTGAAATATGCTGGTCCATTCTTATCTGAAGAAGACACAATGATAGGTAGTTTAATTGTTATAGATGTCGAAAATAAAGATGAAGCGAAGAAATGGTCAGAAAATGATCCATACAAAAAAGCTAATCTTTTTGAAAAAGTTGAAATTTTTAAATTTAAACAATTACTATAATAGCTGTCTAAAAATCGCTTATGATTCCATTCTTTTCCCAATCATTATAACGAGTGGGCTCTGGACCTTCTCTTCCATCTATTTCTGTTACAGCTTTTTTATTTTTTTTATTTTTTCTTCTTTCTGCGGCTTCTCTTAGAGCAGATTGAGAATTCCTATTTTTTAATTTATTTATATTTTCCAGATTTTTAGACATGAATTCATATATAACCTATTTTACAAATAAACAATTCTTAATGGTTAGATTCATGAAAAAAAAACCAGGCAATATATCAAGAAAAAAAGTTGCTCTAATTCTAAAGGATGTAATTGAGGATTTTATATCTTTCGATGATGCTTTTCAAAAAGCTACAAAGAACCAAAATTCCATGAAACTTTCAAATAAAGATAAAGCGTTTATTTATTTGTTGTCTTCTTCTGTATTACGATATTTGACACAAATTGATTCTACTATTGATCATCTTCTTAAAGAACCAATAAAAAAACTCCCTAGTAATCCTAAAATGGCATTAAGGATTGGTGTTGCCCAAATTTTTATATTAGAAACTCCAACTCATGCTGCTGTTAATACATCAGTTGATAGTGCAACTATAAAATGGCGAGCTCTAGTTAATGCAGTTATGAGAAATGTCGCCAGAGAAGAAGAAAAATATAAAAATATTTTTAACGACTCTCCCAAAGTACCAAAATGGTTACTAGATAGATGGAAAAAAAATTGGCCAAATGATTATCTTAATTTTATCGAATGTATCCAAGATATTCATCCACATATTGATATAGCTGTCAAAAGTAACATATCAAAGTGGCAAAAAGAGCTTAATGCCGAGCTTATGCCAAACAATGTTCTTAGACTAAGAGAGTCTGGATTGATTGCTGATAAGAAAGGATATGATGAAGGTGAATGGTGGGTACAGGATTATTCGTCTCAACTGCCTGTAAAATGCTTAAATATAAAAGAGAATGATGAAATTCTTGATTTATGTGCTGCACCCGGTGGTAAGACTGCTCAAATGATTTCATTAGGAGCAACAGTACATTCGATTGATTTAAATAAAACTCGCATAAAGAGATTTAAAGAAAACATGAAAAGACTTAAACTTAATGGTGTCATTGAAAATGTTGATATCTTAACTTACGAAACTGAAAAAAAATGGAATAAAATTTTATTGGATGTACCGTGTTCATCAACTGGCACAATAAGAAAAAATCCAGATATACTTTATTCAAAGAACGAAAAATCTGTAAGCAATTTAGTCGATCTTCAGAAAAAATTACTTGAGAAAAGCTGGTCTCTATTAAGTAAGGGCGGTCAATTGATATATTGCAACTGCTCACTTGAAAAAGAAGAAGGCGAAGTTCAAATTATGAAATTCCTTCAAAAACATAAAGATTGTAAAATTGATAAAATTTCTTCAGACCTAATCGATGATATTGAATACTCAGTTACAGACGAAGGGTGGTTAAGAATTCTACCTAATGGAAAAGAAAGTGTTAAAAATAGAGATGGTTTTTTTATTGCAAGTTTAAAAAAAGTATCTTGAATACTTGCGTTGAGTCAAAGCCTCTGATATGGAATTTAAATGGACAAAAAAATTAAAATTGCTCCATCGATATTAGCAGCAGATTTTTCAAAACTCGGGGAAGAGATTTCAGCAATTACAGTTGCTGGAGCAGATTATGTACATGTTGATGTTATGGATGGACATTATGTTCCAAACTTAACCATTGGTCCTGAGGTAATTAAAGATATAAGAAAATGTACCGAAATCCCATTTGATGTTCATTTAATGATAACCCCTGTTAATCCTTTACTAGAGGATTTTGCTAAATCTGGATCAGATATTATTACTTTTCACCCCGAAGCAGAAGATGATCCAAAAGCAACCATCGAGATCATTAAATCCTTGGGTTGTAAAGTGGGAATATCATTAAATCCATCAACTCAAATTAATGTCTTAGATAAAATAATTGAAGAAATTGATTTAGTGCTTGTCATGACAGTTGTTCCCGGCTTTGGAGGACAAAGTTTTATGCATGAACAGTTAGAAAAAATTGAAAATATACGAAAATTAATTGATTCAACTGGAAAAGATATAGAGCTTGAAGTAGATGGTGGTATAAACTTTGAAACATCACGATTAGCTATAAATGCTGGAGCTGATGTTCTTGTTGCTGGAACCTCAACTTTTCAGGGCGGACAAGATAATTACGCCAACAATATCTCTAAATTAAAATTACGGAGTTAATCTTATGGATGGTGGGATTAAAGTCAAAAGAGCGCTTATATCTGTATCAGATAAAGACGGCTTAGAAGACTTAGCCAAAGAATTGTCATCATTGGATATTGATATTCTATCAACAGGCGGAACTAGAAAGTTTATAGAAGATATAGGGGTAAATGTTACTGATGTATCATCTGTAACAGGATTTCCAGAAATTTTAGATGGAAGAGTAAAAACACTTCACCCAAATATTCATGGGGGGCTTTTAGGAGTAAAAACCAATAAGGATCATATGGAGACTTTGAAAAGTAACTCCATTACTACAATAGATTTATTAATTGTTAATTTATACCCATTTGAGGATACAATTAAAAAAGATGCAAGTTTTGAGGAGTGTATTGAAAATATCGATATAGGTGGACCAGCAATGATAAGAGCGGCAGCAAAAAATCATAATAGTGTTGCTGTGGTCGTTGATAAGGATGACTATGGTTTAATTATAGAAGAATTAAAAAAAGATGGAAAAGTCTTAGAAAAAACATTGAAAAATTTAGCCCTTAAGGCCTATTCAAGAACAGCAGCTTATGATTCAGCTATATCAAACTGGATGAACAAACAAATAAAAGATGGGGATCAAACTTATAAGTCTTTTGGTGGAAAAAAAATACAATCACTTAGATATGGTGAAAACCCACATCAAGAAGCGGCATTTTACACTGATGGAACAAATAGGTCTGGCGTTATTACTGCAGAGCAAATTCAGGGAAAAGAACTTAGTTATAATAATATCAATGATACCGATGCCGCATTTGAACTAGTTTCAGAATTTGACCCAAATAAAAATCATGCTGTCGCAATAATCAAACATGCAAATCCATGTGGAGTTGC
>JBJLFK010000021.1:0-9909 GCA_045565415.1 Alphaproteobacteria bacterium
ACAGGTAAAAACATCTGAATATATTTATTATCCGTCATGAAGGGCAAGAAAACTGCACAGGCTAGTATTGGCGTGAAATTAGCTGGGAAACCAATAAACCTTGCTGTAATAAGGCAAAGAACTAAAAGCCAACATGATTTCAATATTTCTTTTATATAAGTCATCTTAATCTCATTGTATAAAGTTAGTTCAAACCTCTATCTTCTAGAAGGGCTGAAATATCAGGGTCATCTCCTTTAAAAGATCTATAAAGTTTCATAGGATCTTCTGTACCGCCTTTTTCAAGAATAAACTCTCTATATTTATTTGCTAAGTCCTCATTAAATACATCTCCAGAGTCTTTGAAGGCAGCAAACGCATCAGAGTCAAGTACAGCAGCCCAGATATAACTATAATAACCTGCTGAATATGAATGCGTGAATATATGCTGGAAATATGTCGTCCTATAACGCGATACAATTTCATCAATTAAGCCAATTTTCTTTAAAGATTGTTCTTCAAAAGCATTTGTATCCTGTAACTCAGTTGTTGTAAGAGTATGCCAATCCATATCTAAAAATGAAGCAGCAAGATATTCTGTATTTGCAAAACCTTGATTGAACTTACTTGCATTTTGCATTTTTTCAATTAGCTCATCACTAATAACTTCACCAGTTTCATAATGCTTAGCATATGACTTAAGTAATTCTGGCTCGCTTGCCCAGTGTTCAAGAACTTGTGATGGAAACTCGACAAAATCTCTGGATACAGCTGTTCCTGACAAGCTTTTATAATTTGTATTTGTTAATAAACCATGAAGCCCATGACCAAATTCATGAAAAAGTGTTGTTACATGTTCAAAACTTAAAAGGGATGGCTTATCTTTAGATGGCGGAGGAAAATTACAAACATTTACAATAATTGGCCTCTCTTTTCCGTCAAAATTTGATTGGCTTTTAAATGAGCTCATCCAAGCTCCACCTCTTTTACTCGAGCGAGTATAATAATCACCAATGTAAAGTCCTACATGAGAACCATCGCTATCTTTTACTTCCCAAACTCGTGCATCTGGATGATAGAGATCAAGATCAAACTTTTCTTCAAAAGTTAGTCCAAATAACTTATTGGATGTTTTAAAGATCCCATCAATTGTATTATCTAATGTAAAATATTCTTTTATTTCTTCTTCATCTAAATCGTATTTATCTTTTCTAACCTTTTCTGCATAATGCCACCAATCCCAAGAAGCAATCTCAAAATTATTACCCTCTTCATTTGCAAGGATTTGCATCTCATTTAATTCATTTTTTGCCCTTTTAAGAGCAGGAGCCCATAGTTGATTAAGCAATCCATAAACTGCCTCAGGGGTTTTTGCCATTGTGTTATCAAGCACATAATGTGCGTGAGATTCAAAGCCTAAAATATTAGCTTTTTCAACTCTGAGAGAGGCAATTTTTGATGTAATGTCTTTATTATCATACTCGTTATTATTATCCCCTCTTTGGATATATCCTTTGTATAATTTTTCTCTTAGATCACGGCGCGTTGAGTATGTAAGAAAAGGATACATACTACTTCTTTGTACTGTAAAAACATATTTATCCTTATATTTATCCTCTTTATTTTTACTAAATTTATTCTCTGCTTCAAGTTTAGCTAAATCAACAATATCACTAGGAAGACCTGCAAGATCGACTTTATCTAATATTAGTTCAAAATCATTTGTTTCAGCTAAAAGATTTTGTGAAAATTGAACTGATAGTTTTGTGATATCCTGATTAAGTTCCGCATATTTTTTTTTATCAGAACCCTCTAAAAGAGCTCCACTTCTTACAAATCTTTTATAAGTTTCCTCGAGAATTTTTCTTTCTTCTAAGGATAAGTCAAAGCTATCTATACTTTCCCATAAAATTTTAACTTTTTTAAAAATTTCTGGATTCAAGCTAATGGAGTCATAATGACTTGAAAGCTTTGGAGAAATTTCTTTTTCGATTTCTTGTATCTTAGGATTAGTAGTTGATCCAGATAGATTAAAAAATACAGCGCTTACTCTACTTAAAAGAGAGCCTGATCGTTCCATTGCAACAATAATATTTTCAAATGATGGTTCCTCTTTATTTTCTATAATGTCATTAATTTCTTCATTATGTAATTCCATGCCCTTAATGAATGCAGGCATAAAGTGATCTTCATTAATTTGTGAAAATGGAGGTATCTTAAAATTTGTTTCGTATTCTGTAAAAAAAGGATTTTCCATGACTTCACTATTAACTAAAGGTGACAAAAAAAGAAATAAAAAAGTAATTAAAGTTATTTTTCGCACTTTATTTATAATTCCTTTCTGGAAATTTTTCATTTGGAATTAATCTATTTGAAGAAGATCCCTTTGCCAAAAGATTTCCTTCATTATCAAACAAACTTCCCTCGATAAAGGCAGTGGATTTTCCCATTTTGATAATTTTTGCAGAGGTTGTAACTATTCCTGGATTAGCGGGCTTAAAAAAGCTAACTTTTAACTCAAGTGTTAAAGGGTTAATTGAAAACTCTGATGAAACCATAGCTAAATGCGCCATAGTTGTATCAATCCAACCTGTAACATATCCTCCTTGCGCAATATTTCCAGAATGACAATGCCTAGACTCAACTATAAATTCAAAACGAACAATATCCTCATTAAATTCTAAGATTCTATTAAAACCCATACCCTGAAATAGTTCAGCGTTTTTCATTTTTTCTGAATATTCTTCAATATTAAACATTATTTATCCAAAATCCGAATATGTAGGAACAATTTGATCTTCTAAATTATCACCTACTGCGTAAAATAAATTCTCTAGCTCATATATTGCCATATTTCCAGACTCAGTTCCATGATAAGTACCTGTACCAAAATCAACTACAGATGACTCAATATTTCCCTGATGTTGATATTTAGTAAATCTCACCAACACAAGATCTTTTTCAGGCCAAACATATATATATTGACCATCTAAACCAAGAGCAGAAAAAAATGGATAATCATCTTGTCTTGCCGTACCTAATCCACTTTCTGAAATTGTTGATGTCCACCATTGATAACCATAAGAAGCAAGATTATCAAATTCTGAAGTTGCTTCATCAACCCATGATTCTGATACGATTTCTTCACCTAGCCATTTACCTTCCTGTGCGATCATGAGGCCAAATTTCGCAAACTCTCTTGGGGTCATATCTAAACCAGCATAAGTTAGTGTATTGTCGTTTTTATCCGTCCACCATGTTTCATTAATATTAAGTTTATCAAAAAGTCTGGTATCAGCATATTCTTGGAAATCAAGTCCTGTGGCATTTTCTATAATTCTGCCTAATAACATTGAGTCCTCATTAGAATAACTAAATAGTATTCCAGGCTCTCTCGATATTTCTCTATTTAAAGAGTAACTAACCATATCACTTTGGAAATACACACCTAAGCCGGGATGATCATCCATTCC
Source organism: Alphaproteobacteria bacterium (assembly GCA_045565415.1). Classification (GTDB taxonomy): domain Bacteria; phylum Pseudomonadota; class Alphaproteobacteria; order MED-G09; family MED-G09; genus AG-430-B22. The sequence goes on from JBJLFK010000021.1 coordinate 3,453, forward strand.
GGATCTCATACCCAAAAGATATTTTAAACTTATATTTTCTTGAGGTTCTTTATTCCACTCAGGAAGATAAAGAGCGATAGAGTCATCAACAGAGTTTATATACCCTTCATCAATAGCAATTCCAATTATAGTTGAAGAAAAACTTTTCGCTACAGACCAACTTGTAACTAGATCATCCTTATCATAACCATCTGCATAAAATTCTGAAATTATGTTGTTACCTTTTATTAAAATTGCAGCTTGAGTATTGAATGATGGTGTTTTTATGTAATCCATCATTTTATCAATTTCACTAGATTCCAAACCAACGGATTCAGGTTCTTTAATATTCCACTTAAATTCATTTATTTTGATCTTTAATTCATCATCAATAACTTCATAGCTTAATTGATTTTCTATTACTCCAATCTGAGGAAGACTTTCAAAACCTAGAATTACAGCTAACTCATCATAAGAATAAGTAATTCCTTTTTCATTAGTTGTGGCATTAGCGCCTATTTCATATGAGAAATTTTGAGCTGAATTAATAGTTATTACTGAATTATTATCTAATGTTATTTGAAATGCATTATTGGCAAGTTTTATTCCTTTAAGCTGAAAATTATCAACAAATTGAATTTTATTTAAGCCTTTAGTGTCTACAATAGATATTTTTTTTTCTGATGTAATTTGACTGGTTAAAATATAAATATCGTCACCTTCCAATCCACGATATACATGTGAATTATTAGGAACAACAACATCATCATTTTGACTATAATTAATGGCCATAGAATTTATGGAACTATCCATTCACCTTTTAAGACGCCATTATTATTCTTATATTTTGCACGAATGTGGGTGACATGACTTAAATAAAGAATCTCTAATGATCTTATATTACACTCTATTGCCACAAAATTATCAAATCCAATTAAATTACTTTCATTATCTTCATCAAAATTTATCTCACTTAGAGACTTAATTTCTTCACCAGGTGATTTTGATACACGATAACATTCACGACTCATGGGATACATTTTATGCCATATATCCATTAAAATTTCTTCATCATCTACAACATTAGCTTCAGCATCAATTCTGATCTGTAGTTTAGCTCTTTTATCATATCCAATTAGACAGACATCTCTATTTACTTTGATATCTTGGATTTTTGATGATCTTTTATCAGTATGAAAACGAACTGTCAGATCTTCAATAGAAAAATCCCTTAAAACAACATTTCTTGTATTTGGTCTATTTCTATCATCGACAGTCACAAAATTTAAAAGATGAAGATCATCATTTCTTTTTTTAACAGCCCTTTTTAATTTATTTAAAGCGTTTTCAAGAGCGAGCTCGAGGCTGTCGCTTTCTCTTATTTTTTCAATTATTTCTAAGCTCATCTTCTTCTCTGATTTTTTATAAATCTTCTTATATCAACAACATTAATATAATTTTCATGACTAACTTTTATAAACCCTTGGCTTTCGCCCATAGTTATTTCTTTGAAACATTTTTGATCTTCTTTTTGAAGGTTTAAGTTATGTCGAATTACTTCTTCTTTGAGATCTTCGGGTAAATCTTTTCTGATTACATGCGGACCATTCATAATTTGATTTGATAACCATATTACTCTTAACTCACTCATATCAAGCAAGCCTTTTTTGATCATATTCCTCAACATACCTCGCGAATAGCCCTCTTTAACATCACCTTGACCAGAAACCCATGTAGCCCCTGCATCATATTGATTATTCAAAACAGAAATAACGGCTTGTTCATGTCCACCAGCAAAACCTGTACGACTGAAAAATTCTGAAGGATTAATTCCCATTTGATACAACTCAAAGGTTGGAACTAGATAACCTGAAGTTGTGTTTGGATCTGACCAAGCCATGGCTTTTCCTTTTAAACCTTCTATTGAGTAAATATCTGAATCTGATCTCACATAAATAGCTGACTTATAGCCTTCAGATCCATCGCTTTCTTTGACTGTTATTACTGGCTCTATTGCCTCAGGATCATCAATAAACATTGCAGCATATGCTGAAGGTCCAACGCTAGCATAATCAATTGTTTTTCCTAGTAAGCCATGAATAATTCCTGCTACATCTGATGCTGGATAAAATTTTACTGGAATATTTAATTTATTTTCTAAATACACTCTCCAGCATTCATAATTCTTTAATCTATCAGCTTCATTCTCTCCTCCCGATAACCCAATTTTAAATTCTTCAATATCACTTCTCCAGTCAGAAAATGACTGTGATGCAAGAAAAAACTGAAATACAAGAATAAAGATTATTAAAAATTTATAACGAAAATACATTTTATCTCCAATGAAAACAGCATCTTAATATTTTTATAAAAAAAATTATTTTAATATAATCTAAATTACTTGTGTAACTTAAACTTTATCAGTAATCTTTTCTAAGGAGAACAATTTAAAAAAATAATAATAAAGAAAAGATTAGTAATATTTCACTTTTTTTTATTACAAAAAAGGGGGGAAGTTAATGAAATTCTCAAAATCATTTAGCATTATAATGCCAATAATCGCATTATTTTTTTCTTATCCTATTCAGTCTCAAGATCAAGATATTGAAGAAGTAATAGTTTATGGAAAAGCAATTAAAGAAAGTCAACAAGCAGCTATTGAAGCTAAAAGATCTGCGCCTAATTTAGCTGAAGTAATTTCGGCTGATGCAATAGGAAGGTTTCCAGATGTGAATTTATCTGACTCTCTTGGTCGACTTCCAGGAATATCAATTGAAAGAGATCAAGGGCAAGCTAGATATGTTAGCTTTCGCGGAACACCAAAAAGATATACTACAACTGCCTTTAATGGCATTAATATTCCCGGTGTTGAAAATGGTCGAATTCCTAGATTTGACTCTTACCCTACTGTGATTACATCTCAAGTAGTAGCTAATAAAGCTATTACATCTGATATGCCTGGTGAATCAATTTCTGGATTTATTAATATTAAAACATTTAAACCTTCAGATGTAGATGGTTGGTCTTTTGCAGCTGAAGTTGGCAGAGGCGAACAGGATCAGGGTGGTGGTGATATTAGTAAAGAAAATTTAAGAACTTCCTACTCTAACGATGATTTTGGTTTTGTAGTTTATGGTTCTAGTAGTAATGTTAATCAAATCACTGATAATCGTGAACCTACTTATGGTGGCACGAAAGGTGCTCAAACTCCGGACAGGATAGATTATAGAAGTTATAAAGTTGAGAGAGAGAGCGAAGCTTTCGGGGGAACATTTGAAAAATATCTCCAAAATGGTGGTAGAATATTTTTAACATCCCTTAACACTGAGTTTACAGATAATGAAGAAAGAAATGATTTCCGCGTATATGTTAAGGATGGGACCCCAACAACTGGGTCAGGTTTTACAGGTAGTGCAAGAAGACTTTTTAACGATGCTATATATATAAATGAAACAGAAATGCTAACATTAGGAGTAGAAACACCTATTGGCGAGTGGGATGTTGAAGCTCAAGTAAGTAAAATTGATACTACTTTTGATACTTATATGCCAATCGGTTATTTTATTGGCGGTGGTCAGTTAACGAATCTTTCTTATGATATTTCTGATCCACAAAACCCTATTGTTAATTTTGATGGAACCTATCGTGATGTTGATTATGGTGTTCCTCTTCTTGTTGATGCAATTGGAGGTCTTTATACCGAAACAGATCAATTTAAAATAGATATCAGTAGAGATAATAATAGAGGTCAATTGAAGTTTGGATTTCAGTATGATGATAGAGTAGCTACAGGTGGTGGAGCAACTCTTGCTACAATTTCAGTTTCAGGCGGATATCCGACCGATGTATGTAATCCTAAGGATTATAGACTTGGTAATTTTGCTACTCCTAGAAATAATGATGTTGGTGCTTTTTATACTGATAACCCTGCATTAAATGAATGTCTAAATACTGTTCGTCCTCCTCGTTCAGATTTTCCAGATGATGAGAAAATTAATATTGAGGAAACTTTAATGGCAGCATACATCATGCAAACTTTTGATATGGAGTGGGGTAGTATTATTGCTGGACTTCGTATTGAAGATACAGAATACCAAACTGTAGGCTATAGATTAGCTACTGTCAGTGGTGATATCGGTTATGAAAATATAGCAGCAGGAGCTAAAGAAGAATTAAATGTAAAAAGAACATATACAAATTATCTGCCTAGCGTACACTTAAATTATGATTTAGCTGAGGATAAGAAACTTCGTCTATCATACTCAACTGGTATTAGCCGTCCATCATATATTGAATCAAGAGCTGCAGCTTCTATAAATTCGATAAGCCAATCAATTGCAGGCGGTAATCCATTCCTTAAAGAAGAAGAGTCATGGGGATTAGATGCTTCTTTTGAATGGTATTACGCAGATGCAAGCCTATTTTCTATCACAGTATTTCATCGCGAAATTGATAATGTAATATCTGAATCTAATCAAAAAGTTATTGGAACCCTTTATGACGATACTGCTGAGCCTGGTGAATTATGGGATCTAGCAGCTTTTGGGAATGGTAAAGATGGTCAGCTTCAAGGTCTAGAAGTTTCTTTTGTTGGAAGATTGGATAATTATATTGATGGGTTCTTCTCAGGATTTGGAGCATCCTTAAATATAGGTATAATTGATTCAGAATATACAACACCTGAGGGCTTAACATTTAATCTGCCGGGTCAATCTGATACAAATTATAATGCCTCAATATTCTATGAAGATAAGGGTTTCTCTGCACGAATAACTTACCGTTATAGAAGCGAATGGCTGGATGAAACAGAAACAGGGGCTGTATTTGGTCTTGATGGAGGTGTTTATTGGGCACATCAAATGCGTCTTGATGCATCTATAAGATATGATTTGGAGGAATTGACTGGTCAAAAAGCATCTATCTTTGTTGATTTTAATAATATCTCAGATGAATCAGATATGCGTTACACATCTGCTCCTTGGAATGTAAACCAAGTGGAGTCTTTTGGAAGAGCCTTTACTGCAGGACTGCGTTACGCATTCTAAATATTAGAAAACTCTTATTAAAACCCCTATTTATTGATTTTATAGGGGTTTTATTTTACAAATTTTAAGCGAGGTAATCATGAAAATATTAAAATACTTAATTGCGATTGTTGTCCTAGTTGGCGTTATCTTTTTCATATCGGGTGAAAAAGAAATAGCCTCTTTAGAAAGGCCTATTCCTGCTAATCTTTCAGAAAACTTAAGAGAAGATACTAGAAAACTTCCTTTTACAGGTGCTCATAATTTTAGAGACCTAGGTGGTTATAAAACTTCGGATGGAAAAACTGTCAAATGGGGAAAAGTTTATCGATCAGATAACCTCCATTCACTTACTGATGAAGATGTTAAATATATGGAAAGACTAAATATAAAGTCTGTAGTTGATTTTCGTTCCGATGAAGAAAGAGAAGATGAACCAGATAGACTAACGCCAAATATGACCCAAATATTATTACCTATTCTATTTCGACCGAAGGAAATAGACGATGGTACAACAAAGGATCTTATAAAAGATTTAACTTTTGGAAATCTTGATGCCACAAACTTACTATATGATTTTAATATAGCCATAGTTAAACAATTCACTGAAGAATATAAAACATTTTTCCGTCATATAGTTGATAATAATGCTGAACCTTTAGTGCTTCATTGTACTGCTGGAAAAGATAGAGCAGGTTTTGCTAGTGCAATGGTATTATCCATACTTGGAGTACCTAGAGAAAAAGTTATCGAGGATTATTTGCTGACTAATACATATGTTAAAGATCATGTTGATAGTGAAATGTTAGAAATTGAATTAAAAACTTTTTTCCAAGCAGATACTGATAATTTACGAAAAATAAACTTAGTTGAAGAAAGATATATTCAAGCTGCCTTCGATACTATAGATAGCCACTGGGGAGGAATGGACCAATATATTTCTGAAGGTTTAAATCTTACAGAAGAAGATATTGGTAAAATAAGAAATTATTATCTTGAATAAATATATTTCTAACTTTTAAATAAAAGAAATAACCCTAATTAATAGTTAAAATATATATGAAGCCATTCAAATTAAATATTGAAAATGACATTCTTGAAGGAATTTCCAATAGATTAAAGACATCAAGGTTGCCTAAAGATTTTGGTAACTCAAATTGGAGTTATGGTACAGAGAGAAACTATCTTGAAAATTTATTAGAGTATTGGATATCTGATTATGACTGGAAAAAAACTGAAAAAGAAATAAATTCATTTCCAAATTTTATTTGTGAAATTAATAATATTCCAATTCATTTCATTCACATAAAAAGTTCAAATAAAAATTCAAAGCCAATTATTCTTACTCATGGTTGGCCTTGGACCTTTTGGGACTATAAAAAAATAATTAGACCTCTTACCAACCCAGAAGAATATGGTGGTAAAAAAGAAGACTCTTTTGATGTTGTAGTGCC
>JBJLFK010000022.1:0-9202 GCA_045565415.1 Alphaproteobacteria bacterium
CATTATTAAATAAGATTGATGAAGCTGAGAAAAGATTTGAAACAATAAACAGTAATGGAGTTGATTTTAAAAATGCTATTTTTAGCGCTGAAAAAGGTCGAGACGTAGAATATTACTCTGGGTTTTTATATGACTTTGTTTGGAATAACAATAATGAGAGCATTTATATTGGGGGAGGCGGAAGATATGATGACTTAATAAAGTTATTGGGATCAGAAAATAGAATTCCAGCAGTTGGTGCAGCCTTAAATTTAAAAAGAGTTGAACGAATTTCACAAATTGAGAGTTTATAATGTCTAAAATCAAACTTGGTTTACCATCAAAAGGAAGAATACAGGAAGATATGAATAATTTCCTTACCTCCGCTGGTATTGAAATTAAGAAAGATGGAGGACAAAGAACATATGTAGGTAGTTTTAAAAATTTTGAAGGCTTTGAATTAAGATTTTTATCTGCAAATGAAATCGCAAAAGAGTTAAACAATGGCAATCTTCATCTTGGCTTGACTGGCTTAGATCTCATAAGGGAACTAGATAGTAAAGAATCTAGTAATGTAGTTTCTCTTCTTGAATTAGGGTTTAGTAAGGCTGATGTCATTGCAGCAGTTCCTAATTCATGGATTGATGTATCAAATATGAAAGATCTTGCTGAGGTATCTAGAGATTTTGTAAGACTACATGACAGAAGATTGAGAGTGGCTACAAAATTTCAAAATTTAACAAGAAACTTCTTTATTAAGAATAATATAAATAGTTTTAGAATAGTAGAAAGTATTGGTTCAACAGAAGGATCACCATCTGCGGGAACTGCGGAAATGATTACTGATATCACCTCAAGCGGAAAGACCCTTGAGGAAAATAATTTAAAGATATTAGATGATGGAATTATCCTTAAAAGCGAAGCATGTATATTTGCTTCCATAAATGAAAAATTAAATGAGATAGAATTACAAAATATTCAAAAATTCTTGCGTGTTTTATCAGCAAAATCTATGGCGATTTCTCATATAGAACTAACTTTTAATTGTCATAAAAAAATTGATAATCTGGAATTAAATATCTTTCGAGAATATGAAGGGTTTTTTCTTAACAACTTTTTTGAAGCTGGTGATAATGTATCTTTAATAGTTCCTAATGCTAATTCTTCATTGTGTTCTGAGTATTTAATATCGCTTGGGTATGGACCAATTAAGATCAATAAGCCTGAATTCATCTATCAAAATAATAATGATGCTTGGAACAGACTTACTTCGGTAATTTTTTAATCAAAAAAAAGGCCACCAAAATGGCGGCCTTTAATTATAATATTTGTTATGTAATTACATCATGCCGCCCATGCCGCCCATGCCGCCCATGCCGCCCATATCAGGCATTGCTGGTGCAGCTGAACCTTTTGGCTCAGGCTTATCTGCAACCATTGCTTCTGTTGTAATTAACAAACTAGCAATAGATGAAGCATCTTGTAAGGCTGTTCTAACAACTTTAGTTGGATCAACGATACCTGACGCAACCATATCAACATATTTCTCATTTTGCGCATCAAATCCATGATTTGCTTTTGTTGATCCTAATACTTTTGAAACTACAATTGATCCTTCAACTCCAGAATTTTCAGCAATTTGTCTGATTGGAGCTTCTAAGGCTCGTCTAACAATTCTTATTCCAGCATTTTCATCTTCATTTGTAGCTTTCATTTTATCAAGAGATTTAGTTGCTAAAAGGAGAGCAGTTCCTCCACCAGGAACTATACCTTCTTCAACAGCAGCTCTCGTAGCATTAAGAGCATCATCAACTCTATCTTTTCTTTCTTTCACTTCGACCTCAGTTGCGCCGCCAACTTTAAGAACAGCAACACCTCCTGCAAGCTTAGCTAATCTCTCTTGAAGTTTTTCTTTGTCATAATCAGATGTTGTTTCATCAATTTGTCTTCTTATCTGACTAACTCTTGCCTGGATATCTTTTGTTTTTCCAGAACCATCAACAATAGTTGTATCATCTTTAGTAATACCAACTCTCTTAGCTGTTCCAAGCATATCGACAGTAACATTTTCAAGTTTGATACCAAGATCCTCTGAAATTACCTGACCACCAGTTAAGATAGCAATATCTTCAAGCATAGCTTTTCTTCTATCACCAAAACCAGGAGCCTTAACTGCAGCAACTTTCAAACCACCTCTAAGTCTATTAACAACTAGAGTTGCGAGGGCTTCTCCCTCTATATCTTCTGCTATAATCAAAAGAGCTCTACTTGATTGTGCTACTGATTCAAGTATTGGAAGCATTGATTGAAGGTTAGATAATTTAGACTCATGTAATAAAATTAATGGATCTTCTAGTTCTGTAATCATTTTATCTGCATTTGTAATGAAATAAGGAGATAGGTAACCTCTATCGAATTGCATTCCTTCAACAACCTCAAGTTCTGAATCCAAGCTTTTTGCTTCTTCAACTGTAATAACACCTTCATTACCAACTTTTTGCATAGCTTCAGCAATCATATTTCCAATTTCCGTTTCACCATTCGCAGATATTGTTCCTACTTGAGCAACTTCTTCGTTTGATTTCACTTTTTTTGATTTTTTAATTAAGCTTTCGATAGCGATTTTTACTGCCGCATCGATTCCTCTTTTAACATCCATTGGATTCATACCTGCTGCAACAGCTTTTGAACCTTCTCTAACTATTGATTGCGCTAGAACAGTAGCAGTTGTTGTACCATCACCAGCTTCATCATTTGTTTTCGAAGCTACTTCACGAAGCATTTGAGCTCCCATGTTCTCAAACTTATCTTCTAATTCAATTTCTTTAGCAACAGTTACACCATCTTTAGTAGATCTAGGCGCACCAAAAGATTTATCAATTACAACATTTCTTCCTTTAGGTCCTAGTGTAACTTTAACTGCGTCAGCCAAGATATCAACACCACTTAGCATCTTTGTTCTTGCTTCGCTTCCAAAAATTACTTCTTTTGCCATTTTTTTTCCTCCAAAAATATTTTTTTAATTAGCCGATTATTCCTAAAATATCGGACTCTTTCATGATTATTAAATCGTCACCACCAACTGTAACTTCAGTTCCTGACCATTTACCAAATAGAATTTTATCACCTTTCTTAACATCAAGAGCAGTTACCTTGCCATCTTCAGATTTAGTACCACTACCAACAGCAACAACTTTTCCTTCAGAAGGTTTTTCTTTTGCAGTATCAGGTATAATGATACCTCCAGGTGATTTCTCATCTTCATCTAATCTCTTAACTAATACACGATCGTGTAATGGACGAAATTTCATATTTTTTCTCCTAAATAAAAATAATTAAGTTTAAAACTCCCCCCAATTTTTTTTAAAACTTTATTAGGTTTAAATTGGGTATTGTTTAGATAGTTATGATGATAACAAGTGTCAAGTACTCAAACATGAAAAATACAAGTTTTTGATGTTTTTTTATAAAATTTTATAAAAAACTGCATAATTTTTAGTAAATTTATATAAAATATGCTGAATTTTTCATAAATTTTATGTAATTTTGCATGAAATAGAAAAATATGGACGAATATACTAATACTTGTTAGTTATTCTTATGTTCTTTTACATTTCAATAATTATAGGGATTATTTTGCTTTCTTTTGGAGGTGATTATCTAGTCAAAGGTTCTAGTGGTTTAGCAAGAAAGCTTAAAATTTCTCCTATGATAATTGGAATAGTAATAATAGGTTTTGGGACTTCAGTGCCTGAAATTTTTGTTGCTTCTAATGCAGTAATAAATAATTCATCAGATATAGCCCTTGGCAGTATAGTAGGATCAAATATTGCTAATATACTTTTAGTATTTAGTTTTGGTCTTCTTATAGCAAAGGACAATATACTAAAAGTTGTTTCGATAGGTGATATGCTTGTTATGTTGGCAGTAACTTTGTTGCTTTCAATATTTTTAATCATTGGCTCAATTAAGACGCCTTTATCTTTCATTATGATTTTATTGCTGCCAGTATATTTTTATTGTTCTTATAATTTTTTTAACAAAAATATTGAAATAGATGAAATTGATGTGAAAGATAATTACTTTAAATTATCTATAAGTATTTTTGTTGGTTTCTTTCTTTTGTTCTTAGGCTCAGATATTTTTATAAAAGGCCTAAAAGATTTTGCCGTATATTATAATATTCCTGAAGCAGTTTTAGGGCTTACACTTGCCGCAATTGGAACATCACTTCCAGAGTTAGCCGTCACTTTCGCTTCCGTTAAAAATAAAGCGGAAAAGGTTTTATTAGGTAATATTTTAGGATCAAATATTATAAATGTTTTAGGTGCATTAGGAATTTCTTCTTTATTTGGCGCAATCATTGTTCCTGAGAATTTTTCTTTTATAAGTTTATATTATTTAATCTTTTCAGCACTGTGGCTTTATTTACTAACACGAATTCAAACTAAGAAAATTTACCTTGGATCATTTGGGCTGGCTTTATATTTAATTTATATTATTTCTCTATATTAGAAAGGCTCATAAGGAAACACAGTTACAGTTGCGCCTAAGTCTTGACCAACTGACTCAAATGCTGGAAATGCAGAATCAAGAAGTTTTTTAGGCGTCCATCCTTCTTTATCAACTAGACTTTTTATAGGCCTTGGTTGATTAAATAGAACAACTTCATTTCCTCTAACAGATAAAATTTGGCCTGTTAATTTACAATCAGGGGAACAGAGTGCGACAACAGTTTGCGCTACTTGATCAGCGCGCATAGCATTCTTCATTCTTTCAACTCTTTCCTTAGATGCCTCATCTTTTATTGGGATAGTTGCAATCATCCTTGTCCAAGCAAAAGGAGCAATAATATTTGATCTAACATTTTTTATTTCATTCTCCATGGCTATAATTCTAGATAACCCGGCAATACCAAGTTTTGCAGCTGCATAATTGGCTTGACCAATATTTCCAATTAATCCAGTCGTTGATGTAAATAAAACAAAATTTCCTTCTTCTTTATCTCTAAAATAATTGATAGCGGATCTACAAATATTATAACTTCCATTTAGATGAACATCTATTATAGCGCTCCAGTCTTGATCATCCATTTTATGAAACATTTTATCTCTGAGAATTCCAGCAGGATTTACAATAGAATGAAGATTACCATAGGTATCTAAAGCTTGCTGAATCATAAATTCAGTACCTTTCTTTGAAGTAACTGAATCAGAATTAGTTACGACTTCACCCCCATCTTTTTTAATTTCTTCAGCAACAATTTCTATAGGGTTTTTATCACCTTCATCTCCTCCAGCAACTGACCCCCCTAAATCATTTATAACCAACTTAGCTCCCTCTTTTGAAGCTAGAAGAGCTGTTTCCTTACCAATTCCGTTAGCTGCACCAGTTACTAAAACAACTTTTCCGTCTAAAACACCCATTGAAAAACCTCATAAAATAAAAAAATTAATAAAATATGGATAAGAAATCATATATATATCATCTTACTATGACAGATTTAAGTAAAATTATTAAATTTGCAACTGAACTCAATGAGAAAAGTTCAGATGGACTTCCTCCAGTTGATCAATGGAATCCCGAGCATTGTGGTGATATTGGGATGGAAATCAAAAGAGATGGCACTTGGTATTATATGGGCACCCCAATAGGCAGAAAAAGAATTGTAAAACTTTTCTCAAGAATTTTGAGAAAAGAAGATGACAACACTTATGTTTTAGTTACACCGGTAGAAAAGGTATTAATTAATGTTGAGGATGCCCCTTTTATTGCAACATATGTTGAAATTTTGGGTGAGGGCAAAGAATTAAATCTTAAATTTAATACTAATGTAGATGATGCTATTGTCGCATCAAAAGATTATCCTATAAGAGTTACTATAAACAAAAAAACAAATGAACCTTCGCCTTATATTTTAATTAGAAGGAATCTTGAAGCGAAAATATCAAGACCTGTTTTTTATGAATTAATCGAAATTGCTGAACATTTTAATGATAAGTTTGGTGTTTGGTCAGGCGGAAGTTTTTTCCCTTTTTCTAATTCAAAGGATGTTATTATTGATGATTAAGGAAACATGGAAAAAAGATATTACTAGTGCAATAGATCTTATGCCTCCATCAAAAGAAGAATTAAATTTCTATCCTGGAAAAAAAAGTGATTTTGATCTTATTGAAGAGCCAAATGATAGATTGGACCCAAAAAATTTACGACTGGCATCAGTGCTTATTGGAATTACAAACACAGATAGCCCCTCGGTAGTGCTTACTAAGCGCTCAATGCATTTAGAGCAACATTCTGGCCAAATTGCTTTTCCAGGTGGAAAGGTTGAGAAAAATGAAACTGTTACCGAGGCAGCAATAAGAGAAGCAGAAGAAGAAATAGGTATTTTAAGTAATGAGATTGAGGTTTGTGGATACTTAGATACTTACGAAACTGGAACAGGTTATAGAATTTTACCAGTTGTAGCATTTGTAAATGAAAAATTTACAGTAAATATCAATAAAACAGAAGTAGATGAATTATTTGAAGTTCCTTTAGAATTTATTTTAGATTCAAAAAATCATGTTCTTAAAAGTGGATTTTGGAATGGCGCTGTTAGACATTATTATACAATAAATTATTCTAATTATAATATTTGGGGGGCAACTGCAGGTATGTTAGTAAATCTTTTTGAAAGAATAAAAGCCAATGCTTAAAATTTTATATCATCTATTATATTTTCTTACACCATTTCTTGTTTATTTTTTATGGGTAATTTTATCAAATAGTAATTTTACAAATAAAAAAACTTTCTGGGTTACATTATTATCAATTTTAATGTTTTTAATGAGTTTGGTTTTTTTTCGTATTTCGGATACATCATCTAAAAATTTAGACTATATTCCACCACAGGTTATCGACGGTGAATTGAATGACGGATATTTTAAGGAAAATGATAATTAATATGGATTTATCTAATTTCTATCAAAATAAAGATTGTCAAAAGATTCTTAATATTCTTAATCATACCAAAGAAACATCAAGGATTGTTGGAGGTTATGTTAGAAATTATCTCAGAAATATCGAAACTAAAGATATAGATATAGCTACAAAATTAAATCCCGATGAAGTCATTGAATTACTTTCTAAAGAAAAAATTAAAACTGTCCCTACTGGTTTATCGCACGGAACAGTTAGTGCTTTTATAAATGATCAAATATTTGAAATTACCACTCTGAGAAAAGATAGCAATCATGACGGACGCCATGCAGATGTAGAGTTTACAGATGATTGGGAGGAAGATGCATCAAGAAGAGATTTTACAATTAATGCTATATATATGAACTACAATGGCGAAATATATGATCCCTTTAATGGTGTATCGGATTTAAATAATAGCATTGTAAAATTTATTGGAGATCCAGAAAAAAGGATAAAAGAGGATTATTTACGAATACTCAGATATTATAGATTTTTATCGATTTATAATTCTTCAATTGATAATAAATCAAGAAAATTAATACAAAAAAATGTAGATAAAATAATTAATTTATCATCTCAAAGAGTTCACCAGGAATTTTTTAAGATTTTATCCAATGATTATTCTGGAAAAATAATAAATTTAATGAAAGAGGACGGAATACTTGATTTAATATTTTCTAACTCAGTTAATTTAAAAACTTATGATCGAATTATTGATATTGATAATGAACTTTTCTTTGACCAAGATATTCTAATTAAATTTGCTACATTAGTTCCTAATAAAATTCAAAAGGTTTCGGATTTAAAATGTTTTGCTTTTTCAAATAAAAAGAAGAAAATAATTGATCTATTGATTAATCCCAATAATGAAATCAAAAGTTATCAATCTGTAAAAGAGGTTAGAAGAATTTTATATAATTTTGGAATTGATAATTTTACAAGGTTGACTCGATTATATTGGGCAAAAGATAAGAAAATTTCTAATATTTCTCAGTGGAGAGCTCTCCTTGCTATGGGCCAATCTTGGAAGGCGCCTAAATTTCCTATAAACGCAAAAGATATTTTGCTACTTGGTGTACCTGAAGGACCCTTAGTGGGAGAAATTTTAAATGAAGTAGAAGATTGGTGGATAGAGTCAGATTTTATAGATGATAAAGCTTCTTTATTTGAAAGAATCAAGGCAATTGTAGGTGCTAAAATTTGATGCTAAAAATGTCGCACTTCTCAATATTTTCTTTACTTTCTTGTTGAGATATTAGATACATCAAGCATCATTAATTTAAGAGGCCCTTTATGTCTGACGCTTTAGACGATGATAAACCTACTAGACGCGATTTTTTATATATAACTACTGGTGCTTTTGGTGTGGTTGGCGCTGCTTCTGTTGTATGGCCTTTAATTGATCAATTAAATCCAGATGCCTCTGTTAAGGCTGTTTCAACGATTGAAGTTGATATATCCTCTATCGAACCGGGTAGTTTTCTAAAAGTAGCCTGGAGAGGTAAACCTATTTATATCAGAAGAAGAACTAGTGAAGAGATTGCTGAAGCTGAAAAAGATGACAATCTGAACTTACCGGATCCTCAAAAAGATATAGATAGGGTGCAAAAAAAGGAGTGGTTAGTTGTTGTAGGAGTTTGTACCCATTTGGGGTGCATACCTATAGCCAACCAAGGAGAGTATGAAGGGTGGTTCTGTCCTTGTCATGGGTCACATTATGATATTTCTGGTAGAATTAGAAAAGGTCCAGCTCCAACTAATCTTGAAGTACCTCCTTACGAATTTGTGAGTGATAGCTTAATAAAAATAGGATAATTATGGATACTGATTATAAATATGAACCGAAAAATGGATTAACAAGGTGGCTTGATTCAAGACTTCCTTTGATGCGTTTTACCAGTGAGCATGTTCTCCAATTTCCAACACCCAAAAACTTAAATTATTTTTGGACATTTGGATTCATTCTTACGATGTGTCTTGTAACTCAAATTATCACAGGCATTATTTTGGCGATGCACTATGCTCCATCTACACTTCTTGCTTTTGATAGTGTTGAGCATATCATGCGGAATGTTAATTATGGATGGCTGATTAGATATATGCATTCTAATGGAGCATCTATGTTTTTCTTAGCGGTTTTCATTCATATGTTTAGAGGTCTTTATTATGGTTCCTACAAAGAGCCAAGAGAAGTTATATGGATACTAGGGTGTATTATATATCTTCTTATGATCGTAACCGCCTTTATGGGCTATGTACT
>JBJLFK010000023.1:0-46709 GCA_045565415.1 Alphaproteobacteria bacterium
TTTTTTGCGCAGTTACAACAATCTCTTCAATTGAAGATGTAATTTCTCTTTGCGCATAACCAAAATCAAAAACAACCAAACTCATAAAGAATGAGATAGTTATTGAAAAAATAGTAAATTTGTTAATATTCATGAATTCTCCCCAGAATTTATTTATCAATAGTTAAGTAGAGAGTTAATTACTACGAATTAATTAAAAAGCCAATTTATATATAATTTTTATTATTAATAGATTAAATTATCATAACAAATTATAGTTTATGTTGTATTTAAGCAACATTTATCCAAATTTTCTTTCTATTAATGATGGGATAGTAAAATTTACCAAGTTTCGCCAAAAGGTCTTAACCAATGATCAAAAGTCCAAGCTGATTTTGATTGATGAGTAATGTGCCAAACTTCAGAAGCTATATCATTTGGTTGAATAAAAAAATCATCGGGTTTATCTGGCCAAGCTTTTCTTGTCCATTCCAAATCAATTGCTGCATCAATAGTTATATATGCTACGTGTATTCCTTTGGGATTAAGATAACGAGCGAAAGATTCTGTTAATATTTTCTGTGCCGCCTTTGTTGATGCTGTTCCACCAAAATTTGCTTTTCCTCTATGGGCTGATGTATTTCCTGTAACTATAATTGCTCCATTTTTCTTTTTTATCATTTCAGGAGCAACTTTTTGAGCTATCCTGTGAAGAGCTAAAACATTTATATCAAAATTTGATTGTAATTCTTCGGAGGTAAATTCCAAAAAATTACCTCTAGTTCCTCTAACAGCATTATGAATAAAGACATCAGGATGACCAAAATCTTTTATGATATTATCAATAGTTTTATTAAGATTTTCTGGATTCCTAAGCTCACAAGAATAACCTTTACTACCTTCTAATTCATCCTCAAGTGATTTTAGTCTTTCTTCATCACGAGCAATCATAGCTACCTTATAACCGCCAGTAGAGAAACGACGAGCTATAGATGAACCTGTTCCAGGTCCAACTCCTGTAATCAGAGCAATTTTCTTAGACATATTAATCTTTTAGGGAGAGCTCTTTTGCCCAATCAATCCCTCTTCTGAGTAAATCATAAAAAACTGGAAGATCCCATGCACATCTTTCAACTTCAGGGTAATATGCCATAGGTTCGGGCAGATCAATCATGTCATAATGTCCACGACAATGACCTAAGGTTAAGTATAAAACTTCACCTTTCTCTACAGGATGTAAATAGAAAACCGGAACTTTAGTTTTTTCCCAATTTTCTTCAACAAATCCGGGGGTATTACCTTCAAATTCTGTCTCTAATAAGACATGCAATTCTCCGTGTGTTTCCATTAAATATAACTCATCATTAGTTTGAAAAGGTTCGACGCCCTCAACAAGATGATGATCACCATCTGCAACAGTAACTGTGTAAGGTTCTATTGGTGGGTGAGATAAAAATTGAGAACCTAGGGTTTCCATAAATATTGGTGCAACCCTTGGACAATCAACTCTACCATCTGAAAGAAACTGAAGTATCGAATTTGTTCCGTGCAATGCTAACCATCTCTTACCATTGGCTACAAAATCCCTTAATACTTTTTGTTGCTCAAGAGTTGGCCTAACATCACATGTATATGTTATCAGAAAATCGGCATTAGAAATCGCATGTAGATTAGAATAATCCTCATATACTCTTGTACGGATTCTTTCATCTTCAGCAAGAAGCTTTAAAAGCTCTAAGCGGGCAAAATCAATATCATGATATTTTCCACCCGCTATAAGAACGACATCTAATCTTTTTTTAATGTCATCTGTCATTATTTATTATCCCCAGTAATTTTGAGCAGATTTTATATTAAAATTGTACGCCCTTGGTAAATCCGCCATCAATGACAACATTTGTCCCAGTGGTATGGCCGCTAGCAGGACTTGCTAAAAAAGTTACAGTTTTAGCAATATCTTCTCCGGAACCATACTTACCTAGAGGAATTCCTTTTAACGTAGCGTTATAGAAATCTTCCATATTATCTTTAATGTAATTCCATGGACCACCTTCAATATAGATAGGGCCAGGACATATTACATTAGATCTAACTCCATTTGGCCCTTCAGTTTGAGCAATATGATTTGAGTAATTCAATAATCCTGCTTTAACTGCTCCATAAGGTCCACTACCTGGTCCTTGCTCAATAGCTGTTGTAGTAGATATTATTACAATTGAACCATTAGATTCTCTTAAAGCTTCTAATGAAGCTTCTACAGATCTGACAGTTCCCATAATATCTGTTTGGAAATTAGCAGCCCAACCATCTTCACTTGGGTTACCTCCACCAGCACTTACTTGCGGAACAAGGATATCTAAACCACCTAAGTCGCCTATAGCTGATGCTATCCATGCTTTTAATGCATCGCCATCAGCTACATCAACAGCTCCACCGATAGCATTAACACCTTTACCTTTTAATGCATCTAAAGCTGAATTCACATCATCAATATTTCGAGAGCAAATTGCAACATCAACTCCTTCATCAGCTAATGCATGGGCAGAGGCTAAGCCTATACCTTTACTTCCGCCTGTAATAATTGCTTTCTTTCCTTTTAAACCTAAATCCATAACTTCCTCCTTTTAAAATTACATTGGTCCAAATCCTGGAGGTGCTCCTCCAGGAATAAATTTCTTTTTTTCTTTCTTAGGCACTATAGCCTCAATTTTTCCGTCTACTTCCCTAACATCAAAGCACATTAATGGCTTAGTGGATAGATTTGTCATCGATTTTCCTGTTGATAACTCAAATCTTGCGCCATGATGAGGGCATGCATAAAATCCATTTCTAAATCTTCCTCCAGAAATACATTCATTTGCATGTGGGCAATTATCTTCGACTGCAAATAACTCTCCCTCATTAGAACGCACAACAAGAACTTCTCTATCATTTATCTCAAAAACTGCCTCAGACGCATTTTCAACATTAGTTGAATCACAGACAAAAACATAGGTTTCTTGTTCGCTCATAATATTACCAAAAAAAGATTAGATGATTATTCTTTATAGTTAGGGACTTGACCGCCACCTTCCATAATCAATCTATCAACTACCTGATGAAAGTGAATAATTCTTCTTTCTTGTTCACCGCACCACAATCCTCTGTATGCAGGACTATTCATGCCCTTTTGAACAAAAGGAAGATTATGCGCATCTTGATCAAGAACTTCTCCAAGCGTATGTTCCTCACCATCTTTAATATATATGTGTTCAGGACGACCAGTTGCATCTGCTTCACCTTGAACTGCTTCATCCATACCTGGATTTACTCTTGGTGATTCATCATCTTCAACAGTCATATAAGATGGTGCAGTTGATTCAGAGGCTTCTGTAGCTTGCTTAGTTCTTTTATTATTTGTATCTGTAGGAAGAGAAAACATTTGTAAATCATAAAGACATTTATTTGGGTCTTCTGTATGAGGTCTTTGAGTAAACATCATATAATTCGTAGCATGCGTATTCAAAGTAACATTTGGGAAAACGCAGTAATGATAATCATCTGATAATTGATCATCATTTAAACTTGAGAAATCCCAACCCATTTCATCCGCGCGCTCTCTTTGAGCTAATTGAATAGCTCTTCTAGCTTCTTGGGCATTTCCTTTAAAATCTTTAGGGTCTACACCATTTTGTTCCATATAAACCTCAAGATTTGGTCCAATAACTTCTTGGTCAATGTGAGGTCTTGGGCTTGGTACTCCAAAAGGAACTAGGTATCTATTATGAATATCATAAAGATCAATTTGTACATTTTGATCATCTAACCAATCCATTAATTGAGGATGAGTTCCCCAAACATGATATGTTTCATTAAAAGCGTCAACAGATGCTTTCCAGTTACAATTCCATTCAACAGTCATGTCCATTACTAAATCCATTTTATCGAAGTTATAAGATTCAAGATGGGCTTTCACAGGACCAAGCCACTCATCTAGCGGTCTAACATCAGGATTTAATGAATACATAATCCAACCATTCCACTCTTCACATGGAAGTTCAGTTAAATGTAATGAAGGGTCGCAAACACCCTGCGGAAAAGTATGAGGATCAGGAGTATCTACAAGTTGGCCAGCGGCATCATACTGCCATCTGTGATAAGAGCATTTAAATGTTTTATCTATTTTTCCCATTTTTTGTTGTGCAAGTGTATTTCCTCTATGCTTACACACATTATAAAAAGCTCTGGCTTTCATATCTTCACCACGAGTTATTAAAATTGAATAATTTCCAATTTCTGTAGTAATGTAATCATTCGCCTCTTTGAGATCTTGAGATAAGCCTCCTCTTAGCCATGTTTTTGTCCATATATGATCCCATTCTAACTTCATAAACTCTTTAGAAGTGTATCTTTCTTTAGGTATATATTCATAAGATAAATTTGGTTCCGGCTCTTTATCGCCATGCAAACCTGGTTGAGCATATCTTATTAACGCCATTGCAATCTCCTAATAAAATCGACTTATAATATTATGCGATAACTCTTTGTGTCCAGTAAAAACAATAACCAGCTTTTAATCATTTATCGATTGACCATAAGAAAAACTTAATCTTCTATAATGTGATGAATAGTGAGGAAACAAATACTGTTGAAGTTGAAATGCAAAATAGGACATTTCTTGATCAACAAAAAGATAATATTATTGTTATAACCCGCGGTCATCCCTTTGAGCGAGATCCATTTTTTGAAATGATTGATTCAACAGGTTATCCATGGTCACATATTGAACACCCTGCAGCTCAGGAATACATCAGTTCAGAATCTTTAAAACATTATAAAGCTATAGTTTTTTATGATATGCCAGGAATTAACTTCGAAACAGCTCCTCCAAAACCAACATTTATTGATCCTAGTAAAGAATTTAAGGAAGGTTTCCTAAATTTATTAAAAAAGGGTATCGGATGTGTATTTATTCATCATGCAATTGCTGGTTGGCCAAATTGGGAGGAATACGGAAATATTATTGGTGGAAGATTTTTGTATCAAGAAGGAATTATTAAAGGAATTAAAAAACCAGACTCAGGATATCGTCATGATATTAAATATAAAGTCATAAAAGATGGAAAACATCCTATTACTGAAGGCATTGAAGACTTTGAGATTACGGATGAATTATATCTGGCTGAGTTTTTTGAGGATGATATTAATCCTATTTTAAGAAGTAATTATGAATTTACAGATAAAAACTTTTATTCCGCTGCGCGCGCTCTTGAAGGAGAAATGTTTTCTAATAGAGATTGGTCTCATCAAGAGGGAAGTAATATTGTAGGATGGACAAAAAAATATGAGAATAGCTCAATAGCGTATTTACAATTCGGTGATGGTCCATCATCATACAAGAATGAAAACTTTAGAAAGCTTATTAAACAATCGATTAATTGGGTTATAAAAGAGACAGGTTGATTAATAAAAAAAAATATTTAGTATCTTAGTGAAATTTTTATTGAATATTACGATTAAAACTTTTAATCCTATTTATGCATCCGTATATATTATGAGGAGGATATAATGCAATTAGCTAGAGAAGAACTTGAACAAGCCTATAAGCAAATGAAAACGATTAGGGAGTTCGAGGAACACCTTCATAGAGAAATAATGACTGGTTCAATTCCTGGGTTTACTCACTTATATGCCGGTCAAGAGGCAGTAGCTGTTGGAGTATGTGAAAATTTAACTGAAGCCGATTTTATTACATCAACTCATAGAGGCCATGGTCACTGTATTGCTAAAGGATGTGATGTAATTGGTATGATGAAAGAACTCTATGGAAAAGCTGATGGTCTTTGTAAAGGTAAAGGTGGATCCATGCATGTTGCTGATATGGATGTAGGTATGCTAGGTGCAAACGGAATAGTAGGTGGAGGCCCACCTCTAGCAACAGGTGCTGCATTAGCTGCAAAATTAGATGGAAAAGGTTCTGTTGCAGTATCTTTTGGTGGTGATGGATCTTGTAACCAAGGACCTGTTTTTGAAGCAATGAATATTGCCGCAATACTTAATTTACCAAGTGTATTTGTATACGAAAATAATCGTTATTCTGAACATACGCATTGTGATTATGTTATTGCATCTGAAAGTATTGCAAGTCGTGTTGAAGGTTTTGGTATTCACACTGTTAAGGCTAACGGGTTTGATTTCTTTGAAGTACATGAAGTTATGAAAGAATTAATAGCAAAAGCTCGTGAAGGAAATGGTCCGTGCGCTGTTGAGTTTGAGACCACAAGGTTTTATGGTCACTTTGAAGGTGACCCTCAAAATTATCGTGCTCAAGATGAATTAAAAGATGATCGTGAAAATAATGATTGTATAACTATTTTTAAAGATAAAGTTACTGAAGCAGGGCTTCTTTCTGATGAAGAAATTAATAAATTAGATGAAGAAGTGAACTCACTAATTGAAGAGTCAGTTGATCAGGCAAAGAAATCACCTTTACCTAATCCTGAAGATGTAACTAAAGATGTATATGTGTCTTATTAGGTATTAAGGAGAATAAATATGACAGAAAAAACTTATAGAGAAGCCTTAACAGACGCGCTTTTTCTTGAAATGAGAAGAGATGAGAATGTATTTGTAATGGGTGAAGATGTTGTTGGCGGAACAGGTAGTCCACATGCAGAACCAGGTTTTGTTGGTGGTGTTTTTGGTGTAACAGGTGGTTTACACGAAGAATTTGGTCTTGAGAGATGTATTGATATGCCGATTTCCGAGGCTGGTATTGCAGGAACAGCTGCAGGAGCTGCTCTTGCAGGTAAAAGACCTGTTGCAGAAATTATGTTTTGTGACTTTATGGGACTCTGCTTAGATCAATTAATGAATCAGGCTGCAAAATTTAGATATATGTTTGGCGGAAAAGCTACATGCCCGATGGTTTTACGAACTACTTATGGAGCAGGAATGAATGCGGCATCACAGCATAGTCAGTCATTACATCCATTGGTAACAGCTATTCCAGGTTTAAAAGTTGCGATGCCTTCAACGCCTGCAGATGCCAAGGGTCTTCTAACAACTGCTATTAGAGATGATGATCCAGTAATATTTTTTGAACATAAAACATTATACACCATTACAGGTGATGTACCTGATGGAGAACATCTTGTCCCATTTGGTAAAGCTAGAATAGTCTCTGAAGGAGATGATTGCACATTAGTAGCAACAGGAAGAATGGTTTCTTTTTGTGAAAATGCTGCTCAAGCGCTAGCTGATGATGGTATTACTTGTGATATTATTGATCCAAGAACAACAAGTCCTCTAGATGAGGATGCTATCCTAGATAGCGTTGAAAAAACAGGTAGACTTGTTGTGGTTGATGAAACACCTCCAAGGTGCTCATTTGCTTCAGACATTGCTGCTTTAGCAGCCGGTGAAGTCTTTTCATCATTAAAAGCGCCAATCAAACAAATAACTGGTCCTCATTCTCCAGTCCCATTTGCTAAAGAGCTTGAAAATGAATTTGTACCATCTCCAACGAAAATTAGGGATGCTGTCGCTGAAGTTGTAAACTTTAAATAGGATATAAAATATGAGTAAGAAGATTGAAGCTCTTACGATGCCTAAATGGGGTATCGAAATGGAGGAAGGTAAACTTACTGAGTGGTTAATTGAAGAAGGTACTTCTTTTTCCAAAGGTGATCCTCTATTAGTAGTTGAGACTGATAAAATTTCAAATGAAATTGAAGCTGAATTTGATGGCTTATGTCGAAAAAAATTAGTTGATGTTGATGGAACATATCCTGTTGGAGCTTTATTAGCTGTTTTTGCATCAGATGAAATAACAGATGATGAAGTTGATCAATTTATTAATGATTTTGTGCCTGTTGATTCTTCATTTCAACCTGAAAGTGCGGTATCAGAAAAAAAACCTCAGCCATCTGAACCAACTACTCCTCAAGAGAAACCAAAATCAAGTGGTGATTTACCTGATGCACCTCCTGAAAATGTTAATATTTCACCCAAAGCTTGGGAAGTTGCACTTGAGCTTGATGTAGATGTTTCAACAATAACACCTTCAGGAAGAAGAGGAAGAATATCTGTACAAGATATTGAACAAGCAGCTGATCCAACTAAGCTTGCAGCCTATAAAGGTGAAGAAAGCGGTGATACTGGTTCAGTTTCATCTTCCGATAATCCTTCAGAACTTATACCGCACAGCGGAATGAGAAAAGTTATTGCTGAGAGAACAACAGCTTCAAAAAATACTGCTCCACATTTTTACCTTAATGTGGATCTCGATGCTAAAAAGTTATCTGCTGAAAGAGAAAAACTAAATAAGGGTAAAGATAAAAAAGAAAAAATTTCAATAAATGATCTACTTATTAAGTGTGTTGCTTCAGCATTAACAAAACACCCTGAAGTAAATATTAATTGGTCCGACGAAGGAATTTTACAATTTAAAAATGCTGATATCTCAATTGCAGTAGCTACTGATGCAGGGTTAATTACACCAATTGTAAAAAAAGCTAACGAGAAATCGGTTGAAGAAATCTCTTCAGATACGAAAAGATTATCTGACCTAGCTCATAATAATAAGCTAATGCCAGAAGATTATCAGGGAGGTACTTTTTCAATATCTAATCTTGGTATGCTTGGTATTAAATCTTTCACAGCAGTTATTAATCCGCCACAATGTGGAATACTGGCTGTTGGAAAGCTTGAGGATGATAAAATTTCTGTAACAATGTCTTGTGATCACAGAGGAATTGATGGAGCTGTTGGAGCAAGATTCCTCCAAACACTATCAGATATAGTAGCTAAAGCAGATATCTAAATTTCTTTATCTGAATCTTCCCAATAAGGGTCTCTTAAATTTCTTTTAAGAATTTTTCCAGTTGGTGCCTTTGGTAATTCATCTATAAATTTAATAGATTTTGGTTTTTGGTATGATGCAAGATGTTCTTTTGCAGTATTAATAATGTCATCTTCACTTGCATGCATATCGGGTTTTAAAACTACATATGCTTTTACTGATTCACCCCATTCATCATCAGGAATTCCAAAAACAGCAGTTTCTAATACTGCCTCATGTTTACAAATAGCTTCTTCAACTTGAACAGAATATATATTTTCTCCACCTGAAATGATCATATCTTTTGCTCTATCTTTAATAAAAATATAATTATCTTGATCCCAAGTAGCTATATCTCCCGTCCACATCCAGCCATTACGAATAGTTTTTTCTGTAAGATCAGGCCTTCTAAAATATCCAACCATGTTAGCATCAGATCGAACAATAATTTCGCCAGGTGTTTCACCATCATTTGGAACTGGGTTACCATCTTTATCAACAACTTGAACCGATGTAACAAAGCCCTCTCTTCCACAAGATTTCAACCTCTCTTCATTAACGCCCTCAATAGCTGCCTTAATATGATCTTCTTGAGATAAGAAAGTCATTGTTGTGCCTTCAGTTTGTCCATAACCTTGAATGATTTGACATGGTAATTTACTGAGAACCTCTTTTATGACTGTTGAAGGCATTGGGCCTCCACCATATTGAACACATCTAAGGCTACTAAGATCATATTTATTAAAATTTTCTACTGCCATCATCCAATTCAACATTGTTGTTATGCCTAGAAACCCTGAGACTTTTTCTTGTTGAATTAAATCAAGAGCTAACTTTGCATCAAAATTCATCAAAACTATTGGGCAACCATGCGCCGTATAATTCATGGCTAGTAAAACTGGGATATGAAACATCTGACCAGTCAACATATAAACATCAGAAGGTATTATTCTCTCAGCAACTGTTTGGTTGAGCATTCCGAAATAAGCAGATTTGTGTGTATGTAAAGCTCCTTTCGATTCTCCGGTGGTTCCACCAGTATAAAGAATGAAAAACGGATCTTCATCACCCACAGTTTGAGCTTGTATAACCTCTTCGTTCGAAGAAGACTCGATTAACTTTTCAAATGTATTATCACCTCCAGCTCCATATTCTATCCAGTGATCTACAAAATTAATTTCCTTCTGAAGCTCAGACTTTATATCTTTAAATTGCGCCTCACAGATGAAAACTTTTGGTTCACCATTTTCAATAATTTTAGCAATCTCAGTCTTTGCCAAACGCCAATTCAATGCATGCGCAACTAAACCAGCCTGCCCACAAGCAAAAAATAAAGCCAAATATTCGATAGAATTCTGTGAAAGGATAGATACCCTATCCCCTTTTTCTAAACCAAGTGACAAAAGACCATTCGCAATTTTTTTTACTAAATCATCAAGTTCTTTAAATGTTACTCTTCTTTGAGATGTATTATCATAAACAGCCCATGCATTAGGTTGTCTTTTAGCCTGTTTTGAAGTTATTAAACCTATATTAATCATTAATTTATCTCAAAGGATCTAAAAATTCACGCGTGTATGTGCCATCAAGACATTCTAAAAGATCAGGCACTATATCTTTAAAATGTTGAGTTTGCTGATGCTCTTCATCCATTTCCTCAGTTTCAAATGACTCGATGACTGCATAAGTATTTTCTTCTCTTAATTTATAAAATTTATAATATAAACAGCCCTCTTCATTTTCTTCCACAGCCTTTTCAAGTTTTTCACAAGCCTTTATAAACTGATCTTTTTTTTCAGGGAAAATTTTCATCCTAGCTATAAAAGTGAAAGCCATCATTATCCTCATTTATTAGTTGTTTTTCTCCATTAATATTTGCATATTAACATTATATTTCCAATATGATTTTGCTTGAGGGAGGAAATGGAGTGGCTTCAAAAGAATTTAGAAATATTGCTGCACTTGCAACAAACTATAATGATAGTAACAAAGACGAAAACTGTCTAATCGTTGACGATATTAAAAGAAGTAATTTTGAATTCTCTAAAAATATTTTGCTTCATGCAAAAAGATTTATAACTCTTGGTTTAAACAAAGGGGATAAAATAGGAATACTACTTTTCAATTCAATTGAATATTTAGAATTAATGTATGGAGCAATGTATGCGGGGATATCGCCTGTATGTATAAACGCAAGATACAAAACACATGAATTAGATTATGTTTTAAAAGATAGTGGATGCAAATATTTATTCATCTCTTCAGAGTCAGATGAAATAACTAATTTCTCTGATCTCATATTGTCAGTTTTAGATACAAATGATCAAAACATTGACTCACTTATCAATACCTATGTCATAGGTGGCTCTCAAGATGAAAGATTGCTGAACTTTGATAATTTTTTAAACTTAGATATATCATCAGAAAATCTTGATGAACCTAAAAGTGAAGGAGAGGATACAGCATTCATTATGTATACATCCGGTACTACATCAAATCCAAAAGGATGTCCTTTGAGCCATAATAATATGATGCATGCGACAAGAGCAATGATGGAAAGATGGACTATTTCGGATAAAGATGTTTTTTGGGATCCACTTCCAATGTTTCATATGTCATCAATTCTTCCTTTTTCAGCATGTTTGATGGCAAAATCAGAATTTATTTCTACAGTACATTTTGATCCTGATAAATCTATAAAAGTTCTTGAAGATTCAGAAGTATCTATTGCATTTCCTGCATTTCCTGCTGTTATGCTTGCTCTTGTTAATCATCCTAATTTTAGTTCTTCTAAATTATCAAAACTAAGAATTATTAATAATGTTGCTCCAGTTGATACATTGCGATCATTCCAAGAAGCATTACCTAACGCAAAATTAGTATCAGCATATGGCCTAACGGAAGCGAGCGGTGTTTGTTCATATGGTTCACCAGATGATCCACTAGAAAAAAGAATTACAACAAGCGGAAAACCATTTAATGGAGTTAAAATCAGAATTATTCACCCAGAAACAGGTGAAGTAATGGCTTCAGGAGAAAAAGGTCTAATTGAAATAAGTGGGCCTACAGTATTTAAAGGTTATTTAAATGATCTAACCAAAACTAAGGAAGCTATATCTTCAGATGGGTGGCTATCAACAGGAGATTTCGGATCCTTAAGTGAAGATGGATTTATTAGTTATCATGGAAGATTGAAAGATATGTTAAAAGTTGGTGGCGAAAATGTTGCTGCTTTAGAAATTGAGTCTTTTTATAATAATCAAGAAGGAGTCATGATTAGCCAAGTCATTGGTGTTGATGATGAAAGGTTAGGTGAAGTGCCAGCGCTATTTATTGAAAAAAAAGAAGGCGCAACTATAACTGCTGAGGAGCTTATAGAATCTGCAAAAGGAAAAATATCTAATTTTAAAATTCCACGCTATGTTGTATTTGTTAATGATTGGCCGATGTCGTCAACGAAAGTACAAAAATTCAAATTAAAAGAATATGATTTAGGTAAAAAGGTTTTTGGATAAAGTATTTTATTCCAAAGGTAATACTCTGTAATAAATAATTTTATCGTCTTTTATTTCTACTAAACCGAAAAAAGGCTTTTTAGATTTATCTGTACCAATAACATTTGCTTTAAAAGCACCTAATTTACCATCAGAAACAACATTTTCAACTTTATGAATAATACCCTCAATCTGCATCTCTACAACCCTTTTGCGTAAAAATTCTCTTACTTCTTCTCGTCCGTTGAAAGTATCTCTAATATTACTCTTATGCGCATCATGTTCCCATACTTGATTATGAACCCATCTAACATCATTATGCATTGCTTCTGAAGCTTCATCAGCTTTAGCCGTATCTATGTTATCAAAATAAATATCCTGTAGCAGGTGAAATAAATATTCTTCTTTTTTGTTATTAGACATCGAAAACCTTTGCTGGATGTTGTGGATCAACTATCTCTTGAATCTCAAATACATTTCCATCACAATCTCTTCCATATGTTGCCTTAACTTGACCAAAATCTTGAGGAGGAGCGTGAAATTCAACGCCATTATTGATTAATCTTAAATATTCATCCTCAATATTTGTTACATCGACACATACATGAGTGTGGCCATGGTTATTTACAGGTCTATTTTTATCCATCGGATGAGATTGAGGTGAAGAATATTCAAAAAATTCTATCATAATATTTCCACATTTTAGGAATCCCTGCTTAGCTGAGCTATCTTTTAATCCAACAACATCGTCAATTTCTTTTGAACCTATAGGCCATTCTGTTCTTGAAACTTCTTCAAAACCAAAGTTTTTACTATACCATTTCATAAGCCTTTCAATATCAGGAGTTGATATCGCTGCATGATGTAAACCATTAATAGTCATTATTAAATATCCTCATTTTGTATTTATATATTGATCAATTTGATAATGAAAATGCCTTAACCTTAGTTCCTGCTCACTCCATAAAGGTCCTTTGAAACCTCTAGACCGAATTCCATCTTGAACAAAAGGAATTAATTCAGCATCCTGATCTAAGACTTCGCCTAAATCGGGCTTTACTCCTATTGGGTAATGAGTAATTTCAGGACGAACTTTTCCACTTGTGTCGGTATCCTCTGGTAGACCAAACCAACCAGGGACATGATAATCAGGATTATCAACCGATCTATAATTAATAAAAGTTTCATATGTAAATAATTCTGGATTATCTGGGTGAGGCATAAATTTATGAACGAACACACCTTCGGGATGACACCCTAATTGTATATTAGGAAATATTCCATAAACAAAACTATCTGTAAGTTGTGCATCTGTGTAACGCTCATATTCAAGATTAAATGTTTTAGAAAACTCTCTCTTTTTTTTCTGTATAGCTTTTTTTGCATCCACTGCGTTTCCATCAAAGGTAGAGGGATCAATGCCAACATCAGCAAGCATTATGTTAGTTGCCTCATTAATTAAATCCCCACCTTCTTGCCTCTTACTTGGCTCAACAAAAGGAACAATCATTCTATTCATTCCATTTGCCCAAGTATCTATTGGCACATAATAGTCTTCCATCATTCCTTGTGTTTGGGGGTGGATAAATGATAGATGATAGGTTTCATAAAAGGATTCAAGTCCTGTTTTCCAATTTGCTGCCCAATCTGATTTTGCATGACGAATAACATTCATTTTATCTATTTCATATAAATCCAAATGTTTAGCAACTTCTCCTAGATATTCTCTAACAGGTACAATATTATCATTCATACTTACCCAAACAAAACCGCATTCCTCTTCAACCTTTACTTTTGACAAATCTAAATCATAACAAAGAACTTCTTCACGAAAGGTTTCTGAGTCAGTTACTTTTTGATTTGTTCCATCGAGATTAAATTTCCAACCATGAAATCTACACGCTATATCTTTAACAAAACCAAAATCATCAAAGAATAGTCTATTACCTCGATGAGGGCAGACATTATAGAAAGCGTGAACACTATTTTCAGAGGATCGCATAACAATTATGGATTCCTTACCTATATTAAAATTAAAATAATCACCAACTTCGCTAATATCAGTTGAAGAACACGCCATTAACCAAGTTTTGGTCCAAACATTATCCCACTCAGATTCCATAAATTTTTTAGAAGTATACCTATCAGGATCAATTCTTTCTGTTCCAAAATCTTGAAATTTTGCAGCAGTCTCAATACCTTTTGGTTTAGATGAAATTTGCCATCTTTTTTTATAATCAAAAACTCTCTTATCCATGAAATTTCTCTTTTTTCATAAATCCCCCAAGTTAAATTTTATTTATATTGTAATGCAACATTGATAGAAAAAAAAATAAATTCATAATAAAAAATAACTAAATTGATTAATTTAAAAAAATTTCGTTAAATATTTTATAAAAAATTAAAATTTATAAGAAAAATGGAGCTTTAAGAATGAATGATTTAATACTGCAACCAGTAATTTTAATGTGCTTATTATCTTTTGTAATGATGCTATGGATGTATGCTACAAGAATTCCTGCATCAAGAGATATTGAAAAAGCAGGTATGAGCCTTCAAGATTTGTCACATCCATCAAAACTAGGCGGTGTATTTCCTAGTAAAGTTGAAAGAGTTGCTGATAATTATAATCATCTTTTTGAGCAACCTACTGTCTTCTATGCACTAGTATTTATTATTTGGGGGTTAAATGAGACTGACACTTTATTTCTTACATGTGCCTGGTTATATTTTTTTATAAGATTAATACATTCAATTTTTCAATCTACTTTGAATCTAGTTTGGATAAGGTTTGGTTTATTTATGCTTAGTTGGGTTATATTAGCATTGATGATTTTTAGACTTAGTTATAAAGTTTTTATATAATTTATAAAGGTGAACTCATGAGCGAATTAGAAAAAAGAATTGGGAATGTAGAGGCTATACAAGATATCAATCAGTGTCTTACAAGATATTGTAGAGCATTAGATTGGGGTGATGAAGATCTTTTAAAATCATGCTTTTTAGAAAATGGGCATATTGATTATGGTTTTTATGTTGGTGATGCTAAAGGATTTATACCTGTAGTTATGGAGGTAGAAAGAAATAGTCATACTTGGCATAACATTAGTAATGTAGCAATTGAGTTAAAAGATAATAAAGCTGAAGTTGAAAGTTATGGATTTACTGCTGGTGGTGAAGTTATTGATAACCAAATTAAAGATATAACCATTTACCTTGGAAGATACCATGATGAATTTACTAGCACTGATCAAGGTTGGAAAATAAGCCGGCGCCTCTATATTATGGATGCCACTTTTCCTGTAACTAGCGGCGAAGTCATGGAGTCAATAAAAGGATTAGCTTTGGGGGTTGCTTTAAGAGCTGATAGCGACAAATATAGGAAATTATATTAATAAATGAGGTGAAATAAATGTCTACACTACTTGCGCATATAAAGATTGTTGAAGGTAATGAAGAAAAATTTGAGAATATTTCAAGAGAATTGTATGAAAAAAACACATGCGAACGAAGATTCTGTAATACATTATGAATATTGGAGAGGGAGAGAGAAAAAGGTTCTTATTATACTTTGCTTGCCTATCCATCTTATTTAGATTTTTTAATAACACATCAGATTAGTGAGCATCATGAAGCTGCTGCAGGAAATTATGGAGATATAATCGCAGATTTAGATCTTGAATGGCTTGATCCAGTTGATGGTGCTTCTAAACTTAACCCAACAGAAGCTCAAAATGTTCCTGAAGATGCAACAGCATTAGCAAAAGAATATGATAAAGATCATTCAGTTGTTATGCAGGATTGGTGGCTAGCCCTTAGAAATGCTTAATAGAATAATTTTCAGTTAATATTATGATATCAAAAATAATTATTTCAATAATTTATTCTGTATTTTTTATGCTCAATTTATCTGCTGCGCCAAGCACTGATAATGATAGTTCATCAATATTGTTAGGTGGAGGCAATGAGTCAAAATATGCAGAAATTTTTAATAATAATTGTGTAAGTTGTCATAGCGGTGGTGTTCCTAGGGCCCCTCATTTAACAACATTTCAGGTTATGTCTGCAGATTATATATTGAGCACTTTAAATGGAGTAATGTCAGCACAAGCAGAGGGACTAAGCAGTGAAGAAAAGATAGGTATATCAGAATACATTACAGGAGGAAAAGTCTCTACTAGTTTACCTGAACCAAATTTTTGTAAATCAAACAATGAACCTATAGTATTGGTTAAAGAAAATTCTTATAAAGAATGGGGTTATGATAAAGAAAATTCTAGATATACAAAATCTAATATAAACTCTCAAAATGCTAAAAAGTTAAAATTAAAATGGGTTTTTGCTTATCCTGCCGCTTCTAGAGCTCGTTCACAACCCTCAATTTCTGGTAACACAATTTTTGTTGGCGGCCAAAATTTATATTTATATGCATTAGACCGACAAACAGGTTGTGTAAGATGGAGAACAAAAGTAGATGGAGAAATTCGCTCTGCTCCTGCAATATATTTTTCTGAAAAAGGTAATTTTTTGTTTGCCGGGGATTATGAAGGTAATGTCTATAAAATTAATCCATATAATGGTGAAAAAATATGGGTAAAATCCCTTCGTTATCACCCTAGAGTTATTCTTACTGGTTCATTAAGAGTAGATAACGATATTATCTATGTACCATTATCATCTAGAGAGTGGGCAGATGGAGCAGATCCTGAATATCAGTGCTGCTCATTTAGAGGTGGAATAATGGCTTTAGATGTCGCTGGTGGGAATGAATTGTGGACATCATACTCAATACCTTTACCCCCTAAAGGTACTGGAAAATTTAATAACATGGGAGTAGAAATTCTAGCACCATCGGGTGTTCCTGTTTGGAATTCACCAACATTTGATACAGCTAAAAACCTTATTTATTATGGAACAGGTGAAGCATATTCCTCTCCTGCTGCTGAAACTAGTGACTCTGTGATTGCTATAAACAAACTTAATGGAGACATTGAATGGGTTTATCAAGCGGAAAGTGGTGATGCTTGGAATATGGGTTGTTTTGTTGAAGCAGATGCAAATTGCCCTGAGCAAGATGGACCAGATTGGGACTTTGGCGCTTCAGTTGTGCTGGCAAATATAGATGGTAAAAGCGTTTTATTTGCAGGTAGAAAATCAGGACATGTCTATGGTCTTGACCCTGATAATAAAGGTAAACCATTATGGATTAAAAGAATTGGAAAAGGTGGATTTGCAGGCGGAGTTCATTGGGGAATGGCAACTGATAATAAAAGTATTTTTGCAGCTGTTGCAGATACAAATTTTATCAATAAATTTCCTGGTCCTGCAACACCTGGAATATATTCACTCGATGGAATATCTGGGGAAATCAACTGGAGATTTACTCCAATTGATAGATGCCCAGAAAATACAAAACCAGCATGTGATATTGGAATTTCTGCTGCACTTACTGCAACAAATGACTTGGTAATTGGTGGTGGTTTTGATGGATGGTTATATGTTTTAAATAAAAATACTGGTGAATTAATTTGGGAGTTCAATACTGCAATTGATTTTAGTTCATTTACCAATGTACCTTCAAATGGAGGCTCTATAGAGTCTGATGGACCAGTTATTATAGATAATAATATATTTATTAATTCTGGATATCAATATGGTGGTAGGCTTGGTGGCAATGTTTTATTAAATTTTGAGATTTCAGAATAAATAATCCAGTTTACTAGTTTTTTTTATAAACTAGGCATGTCCCTTTAAAAGTAAGTAAATCGAGTTCATCTTTTCTTTTGAGCCCGTGATCAAAAATTACTACACCTCTCTCATTAGATGATGTATCGCTTTTCGATAAGCATCTTGACCATACATATACTTCATCTTCAGGTCTTAATGGATTCTGCCACCTAACGTTTTCCCAACCTATTCCACACACAAATTTAATATCACCATTTGCGTCATGATCAAGCAATCTCCAGATTGCAGCAACATGAATTCCGCTCGCTATTAAACCCTTGAAACTGGATTCTTTAGATGCTTCTGGATCTGAATGAAACCATTGTGGGTCATATTTATTAGCAAAATCAATTATTTCTTTTTCCGTTATAACTAAGGATTTTGATTTTCTTTCTTCCCCAACTTCAATATCTTCATAATATCTCCAATTCATAGAGCTACTTATCATATATCAAGATTTCCTTCTGTTATTGAAGGCCAAAATTTATCAGCACCATTAGAAATTGCTTTTTCTCCAAGAATTTTAGACCATTCACTACCTGAACCATACTCTGCTCTCCAAGACCACAATCTTCTTGTTGCAAAATGAAGTCCGTGCTCATAAGTGAAGCCAATTGCACCGTGCACCTGATGCGCGATACCAGCACCAATTGATATAGCATCATCAATTCTGCTTTTTGCAACCGCAATAGCAAAATCTGGATTACCTTTATCCATCGAAGAACATGCATAATCTGCTGCCACAGATGATGCAGCAACATGTGTAGATAAAACTGCAAGGTCTTGTTGTATTGCTTGGAATTTACCTATTGGCCTACCAAATTGAATTCTCTCATTTGCATATCTAACAGACTGGGTCAGTATAGATTCAAGTGCTCCTGCCATCTGATTTGATCTCATTAAAGCACCTAACTTTTTTACTAAATTTGAGTCGCAATCAACTTTAGAATTCTCAATAAGTGAAGCTTTGTCTAATTCAATATGTCCTCTATTTTCTAAAGCAATATTATTACTGTCCTTTAAGTCATTTTTATCAATCTTAATTAATCCAACTTTTAAATCACTACCATCTTTATATAAAACCACACCATGAGTTGAGTGAGAGGCAAAAGGCGTTCTTGGTGAGCTCCCTGATAATAGATCTTTTTCAGCTACAAAAGCTCCATTAAGTATTGTTAAAATTGAATCTTGAGGTTGTGAAATTCCTGCCAGACTTAAAATATATGAAGCAACAATATTTTCTGCTAGAGGAATAGGCGCTTGATATCTACCTGAAGCTTTGAAAAGAATGCCAGCATTCATCCAGTTACCGCCAACTCCTCCTAATTCTTCAGGAACTAATATAAGATTGAAACCATTAGCAATTACTTCAGACCATAATTCGTCAGGCCATGTACCCTTTTCAGCGTCAATTATACAATTTTTTGTAACATGATCGCTAAAAAGTTTTTCAGCTGTATCAGACAATAATTGCGATGTCTCATCAGTCATTATCTTAAACCTAACCCCCTTGCAATAATGCCTCTTAAAATTTCTCTTGTTCCGCCTCTAAGAGAGAAAGAAGGAGAAATCTGAGTTAATATGGCAAGGTATTTTTGAAAATCATTACCCTGATTATCTGGCTCTAAATCCATTAGCCTATGAGCTATATTAGGTAAATCTTGTTCAAAAACAGCTCCGAGATCTTTAACTACGGAAGCTTCTAATGCAGGATTCTCGCCGTCATTAAGCATACCTGCAACAGAAACTGACATTTGTCTTAAGGTAGTCAGATGCGCCATTTGTCTTCCAATTTCTGTAACACCCTCATAATCGTTTCTTTCTGAAAACTCTTTTATTAATTCTTGTAGTAAAGCATAACTAGATAAATACCTCTCAGGACCAGATCTTTCCAAAGCTAATTCTGCAGTAACCTGGTTCCATCCATCACCTTCCTTGCCAACAAGCATTGTTTCTGGAACCTCTACATCTTCGAACACGACTTCATTGAAATGGTGTCTACCTGCGAGATCAGTAATTGGTCTAATTGTTACTCCTGGGAGCGATAAATCAACAATAAATTGACTTAAACCTCCATGTCTATCTTCTTCTTTTGATGTCCTAAAAAGAGCGATCATATATTGGCAACGCTGTGCTCCAGAAGTCCATAGCTTTGTTCCATTTACAATATATTTATCACCTTTTTTTTCTGCCTTAGTTCTCAATGCAGCTAGATCTGAGCCTGAGTCAGGTTCAGACATTCCAATACAGAAATATGTCTCACCCCTAAGAATACCAGGTAATATTTTCTCTTGTTGCTCGGGAGTTCCGTATCGAATTATAAGTGGTCCCGATTGGCGGTCTGCTATCCAATGAGCGCCAACGGGAGCTCCTGCAGTTAACATTTCTTCTAATACAACATATCTTTCCATAGCTGATCTGCCTGATCCGCCATATTCAGTAGGCCAACTCAAACCTATCCACCCTCTTTCACCAACTTTTCTACTGAAGCCTTCATCAGCACCATACCAAGTTTCTGCTCTAGTCTCCTTAGGTACATCTACTAATGCGGATGATAGAAATTCTCTAACTTCAAGACGCAAAGTTTCTGCTTCAACAGGAAAGTCTGTTAATCGAAAATTAAATGGAATAGACATTAAATAACTCCTTATTATTTTGACTGCATATAATTAGTCTTATAGAAATAAATTAGAAACTAAACAACAATAAAAGGTATGTAAATGAACAAAGCCGCGACAAATAGACAAATAATGGAAACATATTACAAATCTATCAATCAAGGAGATTTCGATACTGTTATTAATTTAATGAGTGAAGATGTTATTTTTCATATGATTGGAACTGGTCCATTTTCTGGAAGATGGGAAGGAAGAGATAAAGTTTACGGTGAGTTGGTGCCATCTGTAATGAAATCCTTCAAACCTGAAACTGTTGAATTTGCTGGTAAATGGAAAATAATGTGTGCTGATGAAGAGAGAGCTGTAGGCTTGATGACTGGAAAAGCTGAAACAACAGAAGGTACAAATTTTGAAACAACTTATTGTCAGATATTTAAAATTGAAAATTCAAAAATAATTGAAGTATATGAGTTTTTAGATACAGAGCTAAATGCCAAAACCCATGATCCGGCTAACCTTGATTCTGAAGCTGATGATTATGGAATGATGAAATTTTAAATTATATTTCTTCAACAGGTAATTCAGCGACTAACCAATCCTTTAAACCACCTAGATTAAAAACTTTTTCAAAGCCTAAATCTTTTAATGCTTTTCCTGCTAAGGCTGCTCTACCGCCCGATGCGCAATATAATATTACTGTGTTTTCTGTATCAAAGCCCTCTAAACCATTCGGATTAACTAGTTTTGTTTGAAATTCAAGCAGTCCTCTTGGAATATGATAAGAGCCTTTTACTTTACCAGAGATCTGGATTTCCTCTAATTCTCTAATATCAATAATTAATGCACCGTCATCTTGTAAAGATTTTGCTTCTTCAGGGGTTATGGCAGGAACACTATCATTGGCTTCTTTTAAGATTTCTTGAAAAGTTTTCATTATTTTGCTCCTTTATTGCAAAGTATATCTAATCGGAAGAGATTTTAAACCTGAAACAAAGCTTGCTTTAACCCATTCAGGTTCACCATTTAGCTCAATATTCTCAATTTTTTTAAATAATTCTTCATAAAAAATTTCCATTTCAATTTTTGCAAGATATTTTCCTAAACATAAATGTGCACCATGACCAAATGCCAAATGTCTGTTTGGACTTCTATCAACTTTAAATTGAAAAGGATCATCAAAAATTTCTTCATCTCTATTTCCTGATGGATAGCATAATAAAATTGAGTCATCTTTTTTTATTTTTCTATCTTTCAAATCATAATTCTGGGTAGCTGTTCTGAAAAAATTTTTAACTGGAGTGACCCACCTTATTGTTTCTTCAACAGCACTTGTCATTAAGCTAGGGTTATTCTTGAGTTTTGAAAGTTGTTCTGGATTTTCTATTAAAGCTAAAATTCCTCCTGCTGTAGAAGATGAGGTTGTATCATGGCCAGCGGTAGCAATAATTACATAATATGACATAGCCTCAAGATGACCTAATTGTTCATTATTTATTTGTGCATTCGCTATTACACTAGAAACATCGTTTGTAGGATTTTTTCTTCTATCCTCAGTTAAGGCAGTAAAATATTCAAAAAAATCTGTGATTGTATTCGACTCCGAAGAAGTTTCACTTTCATCTCTGATCATATCTTCATCACGTCCACCAAATAATTCTTGAGTTAAACGTAACATTCTTGGTTCATCTTCTTTAGGGACACCCAAAATAGACATGATAACTCTCAAAGGGTAAAAAATAGCAACATCCTTTGCAAAATCACATTCATTACCATGATCAACCATTTTATTTACATATTCCTTAGCAATATTTCTTATGTCTTTTTTTAAAGACTCTAGATTTGGTGGGGCAAACCATTTTTGCGTTAATGATCTATATAGTTGATGATCAGGATTATCCATATGAACTAATGATCTTACAAGCAAGTGGCTTCCTCCAGTGAATTCTTTAATTGCATCTTCTGTTGGAATATCCATCAAAGTAGTACGTGGATCGTTTATAAATAATTCATTTTGTTTTTCTATTTCAATAATATCTTCATGCTTTGTAATAGCCCAAAATGGTCTATATTGGTTTGGCTCAACCCATGAAACCGGATCATTTTTTCTCATAAAAGTAAAAATATCATGAAGCTCTTTTTCATCAGCATATGTCTCAGGGTAGGCTATTTTTTTAAAATCTTCTTTATTCATTTGCTAAACTATTCGATATCTTTTTTTTCTTTAATATTAACAAATCTTGGCCTTCCAAAACCACTTTTGCTAAATTTCTTGCCACGCAGAATTTGAAGCTTTTTCATTGCCTCCTGCATAGATTTCGCATCAACAATATTTTGGACCATCTCACCTTTTGAATTTATCCAATCAATCGTATATTTATATTTTCTTATTAACGGATTCAAAATAACTCCCCAATATATAAAAACCCAATATGAAACTATGCCAAATAGATGCAAGCTTTGTCAAATTACTAAGTAATTTTAATTATATCGTTTTTTTTATTTTTCACTATTAAGTGACATTCGGGCTAAATTGTCTTCTTATAGCCTGTGGAATTCTAATCAAAACCTCTTTTATATCTGCACCAATTACCATTAAACAAGGAACTAAAATTAAGGTTACAGGTGCACATAAAACAACTCCGCAAGTTAGAGATATAACTGCTGGCTTTAAGAAATTTGCCTGAACCGATGGCTCAAGCATAATAGGCATAAGTCCTACAAAAGTAGTTATTGATGTTATAACTATTGGTCTAAATCTCACAACGCCCGCTTCGATAACCGCTTCAAGAAGATGTTTACCGCTTTTTCTAACTCTATTAATATAATCAACAAGGACTAAATTATCATTAATGACAACGCCACATGCTGCTCCTATTCCCCAATAAGAAATCATAGATAAACCTTTTCCAAAAACAATATGACCAATAACTGCTCCACAAAAACCAAATGGTAATGCAGATAAAATTATTAAAGGTAAAAAATATGATTTAAATGCAATTGATAAAAGAGCAAACATTGTTAGAAATGCTACAAGTGACAAAAATCGTATTTCAGCAAAAAACTGATCCTCGCCTTCTGCCTCTCCTGAAAAAGACCATGAAACATCATTATATTTTGCCTCCCAAAGAGGTAAAAAGTTTTCTCTAAAATCTGTCAAAACTTGTGACCTTTGACCAGGTAAAGCATATGCACCTATCGTAGCGCTTTTCTTCCCATCTGTTCTCTCTATTTTCGTTATACCAGGAGATTGTTGAACGCTAGCTACAGACATAAATGGAACCTCTCTTCCATCTGGAGTCCTTATTCTAAATTTAGTGAGGCTATCTACTGATCTTCTAAGTTTTTTTGGATAATGAACCATAACCTTAACATCATCACCTTCTCTAGGTAATCTTTGAACTTCTTCACCATAATAAGCCTGTCTTAATTGACGAGAAATTTCTCCTAATGTTAATCCAATTTTTTCAGCATTTGGCTTTAACGAAATTTGTAATTCTGTTGCTGCACTGTTTAAGCTCGTATTTACATCATAGATTGAATCGTAGGAACGTAATTTTCCCATAAACTCCTCAGATGCTTCAATTAAATTCTCTGCATTCTGAGATGTGACATTAAATTCTAAATCTGCTGCAGTACTATTTCTACCTATTTGCGTACCAATCGCAAAATTTTCAGCATCCGGGACATCGCCAATATACTCTCTATATAACTTGGCTATTTCTTTTGCTGAAGCATCTCTTATAGATGGGTCATGTAAATTAACATAAGCCATTATTTTATTTTCATTTAATGTTAATAGAATACCTTTTATGGCGTTATCTTTATCTTTATAAAATTCAATAACTTGATATCCAGCGGTTTGAACCTTTCTGCCAATTTCTTCTGTTCTTGAAAAAGGTGAACCTGAAGGTAAATTAATTTGAATTGTTAATTCATCATCTTCAACATTTGGGAAAAAACTCTTTGATATCCAATTAGAAGATGAAATTGATATAACCACTATTAAGATAGACACAAAGCAAGCTAATGCTGTGTATCTTTTTCTAAGAGCTGCAACCAAGATAGGCATATAATGTGTTTTCCCATATCTAACTATTCCGTCAGCAAATTTTTTCTGAATTTTTAAGAATCTTGATTTCTCTTTATATGGCTTTAAATTTGAAAGATGAGAAGGCAATATAAAGAAAGCTTCTATAAGAGAAAAAGCAAGAGCAAATAAAACGATATAAGATATATTTTTAACAAATTGAACTTGCCAGCCATCTAATAATAACCATGGAACAAAAGCTATCATTGTAGTAATGACAGCAAAAAAGACTGGTTTTGAAACTAAATACGCTCCAGTAATTGCTGCATCGGTTCCCGTTCGTCCTCTTTCATATTCAAGATGGATATTCTCACCAACAATAACTGCGTCATCAACAATAATTCCTATAACCAAAAGAAAAGCAAAAAGAGAAATAACATTAAGAGAGATACCCATTCCTGGTAAGAAAATTAAAGAACCGGTGAAAGCAGTGCCAATACCAATTGAACACCAAATTGCAACTGCGGGACGGAGAAAGAGCATTAAAATAATGAATACCAATATTAAACCACCATAAGCAGCTCTAACAATTAAATTCATTCTTCCTTTATAAAGCTCAGATTGATCTGTCCATAGCTGAAGGGAAACGCCCTCGGGTAAATTACCTTGTTTACTCTCAATCCATTCATTAACTGATCTTGATGTCTTTACAACATTCATATTGCTTGAAGACATGACTAATAAGCCTTTAAGAGGCAAAGATTGACCTGACTCGACATTTATTAAAGCATCATAAGTATCCTTATCTTCGAATCCATCAACAACCGTAGCTACATCAGAAACTTTTATTTTTCCACCGTCTGGTGTCTGTAAAATTATGATATCATTAAAATCTTCAAGTGAGTCACCAAGGTTACGAGTTGCAAGCTGTAGAGTTCCAGTTTGAGATTTAATATTTCCAGAAGATAAATTTATTGAGTTTTTTCTTATAGCGTTAGCAACATCATCAAAATTTAATCCGTATCTTCTCATTGCGGTTTCAGATAGCTCTATAGAAATCTCTTCTTTTCTATTTCCTAATATATTTACAACATCAACATAGGGTTGAAGAGCTAGCTCATCTCTTAATGAGCGTGCAGTTTTTGAAAGTATTTTTTCAGATACATCCCCGGAAAGCGCTATAGCCATAATCGGGAACTCAAATGATGCATCATCTACTACTGGAGGCTCAACATCTGATGGTATAGAGACAACAGCATCAACCTCTCTCTTTACCTCCTGAATCAGATTATTGATATCTGTACCTGCAAAGGCTTGAACATAGATTGCTCCAAAACTCTCTTGTGCAACACCTCTTAATTTTTCGATACCCTCAATATCCCTCAAAGATTCTTCAACTCTAACTAAAATTTGATCTTCAACTTCTTTTGGGGAAGCGCCTGGCCAAACATAATGGACAGAAACAATAGGAGCAGAAATTTTTGGGAAAACCTCTTGGTCAATTCTAGAAAATGTTGCTATTCCAACTATTATAATTCCAGCCATTAGAAGATTAGCTGCCTTGGGATTTCTAGCCCACCATGAAATCATTTTGTACATCTACAAATCCTTTTTTTTCTCTAATTTCATTGGAGTTAATTCCATTCCTTCGTAACCAGTATTCAATGTAGAAACAACAATCATATCCGTTTCATTGATATCACCGAAAATTATTACATCTTCGTTTTCAGTTCCAGCAACTTCAATTTTCTTTATTTTTAATTTGTTATCAACGTCAATCAAGTAAATTTGATTACCATTCTTAATTGCTGCGTTAGGGATAATAAAACCGCCAGATATAAAATTTCCTTCAATTTCTGCATCAACATATGTTCCAATAGCCAATGGTGGGTTTTCATCGTAAGGATTAATTACTTCTGCATAAGCATACACAAGTCTTGTTTGGCTATCAATAGAACCTGAAGTTCTTGTAATTCTTCCATTCCATTCAATATATTCTCTGGATATAAAAGATCTAAAAATCACTTTAGGGCCGTCAAAATAACCTTTTGACTCATACCCAAGTGGTAACCCCAAATAAGATAATTCAGTATCTGTTAATGGAAGAGGTATTAAAACTTTTTCGGTTGAAAAAGCAGATCCCAAGATTGATCCTGCATTAACATATTGACCTATTCCAGCTTTCTTTTTTTTAATTAAACCATCAAATGGTAAGCTAATTACAGTTCTTTCAAGATTTAATTTTGCTTTTTCTAAATCAGCCTCTGCAGCGTTTAACATTGCTCTAGCCTCCTCTAGCTGAGGTATTCTTAAAGTAAGCGGACTGGCTTCACCTTCTCCAAGTTCTTCCCAATCCTTTTTTGCTAACTCACTTTCAGCAATTTCTCTTTCTAATAATTTTTTTGCTTGAGCAACTCTTGATTCTGCAGAAATACTTGCAAGCTTATAGTCTCGATCGTCGATCCATATTAATGATTGGCCTTTCCTTATGTTACCACCATCAATAAACTCATCAGCAACTTGAATAATTCTTCCGCTTACCTGAGGTATAACATTTATTTCTGTAACAGATCTAACTTCACCATTTGTATTTACCTTAAGGGTAATATCTTTTCTTTGAGGATTTTCATAAAAAACTGCTGTTGGCTTTGGAATCTCTATTCCTTTATTTGGTTTTGGATCAGTTGAAGAAATTATAAAAGCTATAAAAAAACCAAATGCTAAAATAAAAACTGGTAAAAATTTTGATCTGAAGATAGCTCTTAGCATGGTTTTCATAGCTTTATATCTCCTCAAATAATGGCGAAGATATGGCTAAATGTAATTTTATTCTGTTAGTAATTCTTAAAAGACTAGAATTTATTAATAAACTTTCAGCACTTAATCTTCTGGACTGAGCATCTAAAAGTTCAAAAATTGTAGATACACCTTTATTATACTGATCAATTGTCAGTTCCTCTGCAGCTTTTGCTTCTTTGAAGGCATTTGATAATGACTTTTCACGATCCTGAAGAATATTTTCGGCAAATAATGCGTCCTCAATTTCTCTTGCCGCATTAAGCAAGGTTTTTGAATACTGGTTAAGAATTATCTTCATTTGAGATTCAGTAATTTTACTCTGAGCAATCCTTGTTCCGCCCTGAAAAATTGATTGTGTTAAACTAGCTATAATATTTCCTGCAAGTCTATCGGGGTCAAATGCATCCGACCAATCTCTCTCTGATGTTGACCATTGTGCGGATATGTTTAGGCTTGGAAGAAATGCTAGTCTAGCTGCAGTAATTTCTAGACCAGCTTGTTCTAACTGGATTTCAGAACTAATAATATCTGGTCTATTCTTAAGAACATCTTCTGGAGAACCTAAAATAGGCCTTGGAGGTAAATCTGGTAAGATATCTGCTGATATATTTGAGCTTGGGTATCTTCCTATAATAATTTCAAGATTTCTTGATGCTTCAGAAAGAGCTTTTTTTCTATTTAAAAGTTCAGCTTTTCTTGATTCAGCCTCTGACCTTGCCAAACGAAGGTCTCTACTTTGGACTATCCCTTTTTGGTACCTACTTTCAACCCTTTTAAGTGTACTAAGTCTTGTTTGAAGATTTCTTTCAGCTAAATCAGTTTGAAGCTTAGATTCACAAAATAAATACCAGGCTTGAGCAGTTAACCCTACAATAGATAATTTTGCTGCCTCATAATCATTGTAAACTGATTTTGCATTAAGATATGAAGCTCTGGATTTAGTAGATAACCGTCCCCATATATCAATTTCCCAATTAAGTTGAGTTGTAAGGCTATCACGGTAATTATAAATTCT
Organism: Alphaproteobacteria bacterium; assembly: GCA_045565415.1. Classification (GTDB taxonomy): domain Bacteria; phylum Pseudomonadota; class Alphaproteobacteria; order MED-G09; family MED-G09; genus AG-430-B22. The sequence goes on from JBJLFK010000023.1 coordinate 28,481, forward strand.
TTCAACATCGCCGCTAGGGTTTTGGATTGTTGTTGATATTTGGTTTTTCGCTGCACCTAAATTAACAGCTGGTAATAAAGGGGCGAGAGAAGCTCCTGCTCTAGCTCTAGCAATCCTTATATTTTCGTAAGCAATTCCTAGATCTTTATTATTTTCAAGGGCTTCTTTTATAAGACCATATAATGTTTCATCTTTAAAATTACTTACCCAACCATTGGAATTCTCATTACCTTCATAAACTGAAGACCAGTCAGAGGGAATATCTGGTAATTTTTTGAGATATTTTTTTTGATTAGATGAACAACCACTTATAAAAATGGCAATTGCAATTAATGTTACACAAATTTTGGTGTTTATCATATTCTAAAAAGCTCAACAAAAGAATCATAGTTATAATACCACACCTTTTACTTCTGATATTATTTCTTCTCAAGGATTATTATGGATAAAATCATCAATTATTTTAGCAAGTTCTGGTCCCACTTCTTCTTGAACAAAATGGCTGGCTCCCTTTAATGTAATTACAGTTGGATTTGGAATTCTTTCTAAAAAATCATCCTTCATCCTTATAGTTATTCTTTCATTTTCACCAAACGCGACTAAAAATGGCTTTTCCCACTTTTCATATACATCAACCCAATATTTTTCATTTTCTGAAAGTTGTGTTGGGATTAGATAAGGCCAAACATGAGGGCCTGCTTTATATTCTCCACTTGGATAAGGAGCTTCGTAGGCTTTTGCCTCACCTTCTGATAAATTTATTCTTCCAAAACTTTCTATAATACCAACTATATCCATATCTTCGTTGTAATAGGAATAAGCAATCCATTTTGAAAACATAATTGCTCCTGTAAGAGGTGAGGGATTATTATTTTTTAATGCCTCATCGCGAGCAAGTTTTAATTCTTCAAATGAAATAGGTCCATGCCACCAAACAACAAGTTTAACAATATTTTCAAATAACCATCCTGAAAAACCACCCTGAGCAACCATTCCTGTGTTTGAGACAACAACCCTCGCAAAGCGGTCGGGTAATTCAGCAACAACTCTTAGTCCAACTAGTCCTCCCCAATCTTGACCAAAGTGTGTTGCTTCCTTTAAGTCTAACCTAATTACAAGTTCTTTCATTAGATATATATGATGCTTATAACTATAATCATATTTAGAGATAAATTTGTCTGATTTTCCAAATCCAATCATATCTGGAACGATAACTCTATGTCCTGCACCAGTTAAAACAGGTATCATTTTACGGAACAAGTAACTCCAGGCTGGTTCGCCATGAAATAATATTATTGGGTTAGCGTCTTTAGGACCTTCGTCTAAATAATGAATCCTTAATCCATCTATAATCATATAATTCGGTTCAAATGGATAATCCAATAAATTTTCAAATCTAGAATCTGGAGTCCTTATTACACCAGGCAGTATGTTCGGCTCATTTTTACTACCTTGAATCTGTGCAAAAACATTATCAAATAAAAAAATAAATAAAAAAAATAAATAAAAAATATTTTTCATTTTCTTCCCCTTTTACTTAATATTATAGGAAGAATAAGTAGTTTTCATATAAAAAAAGTGCTTAAATCTTAAACTTTAAATGGAGTAAAATTATTTAAATGATCAAAAATACTAAAGAAATTGGACCTAATCATTATAGAGAAAAATTCGGGAGATATTTTGAAGATTTCAATGTTGGTGATGTTTATGAACATAGACCAGGCAAAACAATTACCGAGTACGATAACCATCATTTTACTCTTATGACATTAAATACTCACCCTATTCACTTTGACGCTGAATATGGAAAAGCTACAGAATTTGGTAAAAATCTTGTTGTTTCACCATATACTTTATCTCTTCTTATAGGTATGAGCGTTTCAGACTGTAGTCAAAAAGCTATTGCAAATCTAGGTATGGATGAAGTTAAATTTACAGCTCCTGTATTCCATGGTGATACAATTTATGGATCTTCTGAAGTTCTTGAAAAAAGAGAGAGCAAAACAAGAAAGGGGCAAGGAATTGTTACAATTAAAACTACAGGAACAAACCAAAATGGTGATATTGTTTGCACATTTAAAAGGCAGATTTTAATTCCTTTTGAAGGACATGCAGTAGAAGATAAGATCGAACATTATTAGTATGCTATATAAAAAATTATTTATACTCTTAGTAATTTTTCTTTCCTTAGCCGGTAAATCTAGCGCAAATGAGATTTTAGATTTGTATAAACATTTACATTCTAATCCTGAATTATCTTGGCAGGAATTTAAAACATCTAATCTACTTGCGGATAAAATGGAGGATCTTGGGTTTACGGTAACTAGAAACTTCGCAAAAACAGGCGTTGTTTCAATATATAAAAACGGAAAAGGTCCTGTTTTAATGATTAGGGCTGATATGGATGCACTACCAGTTGAAGAAAAAACTGACTTAGAATATTCCTCCAAAATCAAAATGCTTAATGATGATAAGACAGAAGTTTCGGTTATGCATGCGTGTGGTCATGATGTTCATATGGCTGTTGCAGTTGGAACAGCAAAAGAATTAATTAACTTAAAGAATAAATGGTCAGGAACATTAATGGTTATTTTTCAACCCGCAGAAGAAGTTGGTCAAGGTTCGGCAAGAATGCTTGAAGAGGGTTTATTTAGTAAATTTCCAAGACCGGACTTTAACCTCGCTCTTCATGTTGGATCTTTTCCTGCAGGAAAAGTGACATACACTAAAGGATATGCAATGGCTAATGTTGATATGGCTGATATAACTATATATGGCGTTGGAGGTCATGGTGCATACCCTCATAGAGCAAAAGATCCTATTGTACTTGCTTCCAAAATTATTCTTTCACTTCAAACAATAGTTAGCAGAGAGATAGACCCTTTAAACCCAGCTGTTGTTACTGTTGGTTCAATTCATGGTGGATCAAAACATAATATTATACCAGATGAAGTTAAATTACAGTTGACCATGCGATCTTATACAGATGAAGTAAGAGAACAAATTATTTCTAAAATAAAAAGAATAATTGAAGGTGAGGCAATTTCATTAGGAATACCTGAAAATAAAATGCCAACACTTAAATTGAGAGATCAATATACTCCAGCACTTTACAACACGCCTGATTTTGTTGACGAAGTTGTTGGTTATATAGAAAAATCTATTGGAAAAGAAAATATTTTTGAATCTAGCGCTGTCATGGGTGGTGAGGATTTTGGAAGATACGGAAGAGTTGAACCAAAAATACCAACTTTTCTATTTTGGCTTGGAGCAAGTAAACTTGAAGTTTGGGAAAAATCAATTAAAGGCGAGATTGATTTACCTGGAATTCATTCACCCTTTTTTGCACCCGATCCAATACCAACCCTTTCAACCGGAATAAAGGTAATGACAGCTGCAGCAATAGGAGTGTTTAATGACAATAAATAAATTATTTAACTTAGAAGGAAAAACGGCATTAGTTACTGGAGCTGGAAGCGGTATTGGTCAAGAAATTTCCAAAACCTTATATAACGCTGGCGCTAACCTTGCGCTTGCCGCAAGGAGAAAAGAAAAACTTGAAGAAACTCAAACAATATTGAGTAACAAAAGTCAAAATGTTGAAATTTTCTCTTTGGATGTAACTGAAGAAAATTCAATTAAAGATTGTCTTGCTGAGATAAATAAAAAATTCCCTTCAGTTGATATACTTGTAAATAATGCAGGAATGACTGTCGTTGGAACCTTAGACAATAATGAAGAAGATGAATGGAATAATGTTATAAATACTAATCTTCGCGGTCCATGGGCTCTATCAAAATTATGGCTTAAATCTAGATTAGAAAAAGATCAAAAAGATGGAGTCATTTTAAATGTATCTTCAATTACTGGTGAAGCAGCTCAAAAGGGAAATGGTATTTATGCAATATCAAAGGCTGCTCTCACACACATGACACGTCAAATGGCGCTTGAATGGGCAAAATATAATGTGCGCGTTAATGCTATAGCCCCGGGTTATTTTAGAACTGATATAAATAGTGAATTTTTAGATTCTGAAATGAGTGCTCCTATGATCAAGAGAGTTCCTTTAAGAAGGCCAGGAAACATTAAGGAGCTTGAAGGCCCTATACTTCTTCTTGCAAGTGATGCTGGTTCTTATATGACAGGATCAATATTAGTGGTTGATGGTGGGCATTTAGTTAGAGATTTATAGGTATAAAAATGAAACCACCGCGCTTTAAAAAAGCGCGGTGGTAATTAGTCATATGCAATGTGGGGAGGAGAACAGAATGACTAATTTCTAAATTCTGGATATGCCTCCATACCTAATTCTGAGACATCTAATCCAGACATTTCTTCTTCTTCAGTTGGTCTTAGGCCAACAACGCCTTTCAAGATCAACCAAACAATAGAGCTAGATACAACAACGAACACACCGATAGTAACTACACCGATAAGTTGTGTCATAAAGTCAGCAGCTAATGTACCTAATCCAGGAATTCCAACCACTAGTGTTCCCCATATACCGGCAACTAAGTGAACAGAAATTGCGCCAACAACATCATCTATTTTCAACTTATCTAATAGAGGAATTGCTAGAGTACATAACACACCACCTACAGCGCCAATAATAATGGCTTGAAGAGGTGTTGCTACATCAGGACCTGCTGTAATACTTACTAGACCTGCAAGAGCACCATTTAATGCTAAGCTTAAGTCAACTTTACCATATAAAATTGATGCTAAGATCATAGCAGCAACTAAACCACCAGCAGCAGCCATGTTTGTATTCACATATACATTAGCCATTGCAGCAGCATCAGCAGCACTACCTAGTGCAAGTTGAGATCCGCCATTAAAACCAAACCATCCAAACCATAGTATAAAAGTACCTATAGTAGCTAAAGGTAAATTTGATCCTGGAATAGCAATAACAGAACCATTAGAAGCATATTTACCTAACCTAGGTCCGATAATTATTGCTCCTGTTAATGCAGCCCATCCACCTACAGAGTGAACAAGTGTAGAACCAGCAAAATCTGAGAAGCCCATTTCTGAAAGGAATCCACCGCCCCATACCCATGAAGCTTGAATTGGATAAATAAATCCAGTTAAAACAATAGCAAAGATAAAGAATGGAAGTAGTTTGATACGCTCTGCTACAGTACCACTAATGATAGACATTGTAGTAGCGCAGAAAACCATTTGGAAGAACCAATCTGACATCTTAGAATAACCATCAGCAGAACTTACTTCAGCTTCAGGATTCCATAATGTAGGCTGCCCTATAAATCCATTAACTTCGTTATACATAAAGCCATAACCAACTAGATAGAACATAATTCCTGCTAAACTATATAATCCAACATTTTTAAGACATATAGTAGCTGTATTTTTTGTTCTTACTAGACCAGCTTCTAGACAAGTAAAGCCAAGAGCCATAAGCATAACAAGAAAACCATGAACCAAGAAAGAGAAGGTATTAAAAATATAAGCCGTCTCTTCACTCACTTCGGCAAATGCTGTACCACTGACTGCTAACAGCATTAAGCCAAAGAAAGATATTTTTTTAAAAATATTCATAATAATAATCCTTTAAAATTAATTAAAACCTATAGGCTTCCTGAAACACCATATGAAATAATAAACTTAGGATCGCTGTCATCACGACTGCTATCAATAATTCCAAAGCTAAAGTCGCCAATGCTAAAACTAAGACCATAATCAGTCTCTGCATCACCCATTTCATAATCGTAGTGTCCAATATGAAGACCAAGATCTAGACCTTCTACAAGAGTAAAACCTGTATCAAGGAAGAAGTAAGGATCATCTCCAAAACTAGTGCCTTCCCAATCAGCATCAGCTAAAACAGCTACACCAAGAGTTACAGCGCCTAATTCAGCACTAATACTAACTTCACTAAAATCTAAATCGTCACCATCTGGATATGCATAGTAAATGTAACCAACAGAAACAGGTCCAAAACTATAGCCAAAATATCCATCTAATTCATAAGTAGTGTCATCGCCAAAATCTACATTGGAAACCCATGTACCAATTGAAAATCCATTATCTGCTGAATAATCCAATCCACCTGACACTGCTGCGCCACTTCCTTGTGACATACCGCGCCACATATACTGACTAGTAGCACCAACATTCCAATCTAAAGAACCCGCAAGAGTAGTTCCTACAGTTGCAAAACCAAGAAAAACGGCGAAAAAAGCCTTTCTTGTATATTTGTTAAGTTTTTTTAAGATAATCATAATGTTAACCTCCTAATTTATGATACGAGTAATAAGCAAAATAGATGCCAACTTTAGTTTTATATTTTTTTTTTTGGATTTTTTTTATTTTAGAGTGTGTAACTTCAACACAATGTATAAGAGGTGTTAATTAATATCAAAAATTTTACCAGGATTCATAATATTCTTTGGATCAATGGCTTTTTTTATTTGAGACATAATCTCAACAGATAAGCCTTGTTCAGTTTTTAAAAACTCTTTTTTGCCTATCCCAATTCCATGTTCACCAGTTGAGGTACCTTCCATTTTTAAAGCCCTATTAACTAACTTATCATTTAAATGTTTTGCTTCAGAAACTTCTTTTTCATTTTCTGGATCTAAAAGCATAATTAGATGGAAATTACCGTCCCCTACATGACCTACAATTGGAGCTATTATATTTGACTGCTCTATATCTTTTTTTGTTTCAATAATACAATCAGCTAAATTTGAAATTGGGACACATATATCTGTTGTAAATGCCTTTTTGCCAGGCGCTAGAGCTAGAGCTGCATAATATGCATCATGCCTAGCACTCCATAAAACTTCAATTTCTTCACTTCTGTCTGACCATTGAAATTTTAGAACATTATTTGCCTTCGCAATATCTCGAAATATTTCAGACTGCTCTTTCACGCTTAATGGCATTCCTTGAATTTCAACAAATAATGTTGGACCAATTTCATGGGATGTTTTTTTATATTGATTAATAGCTTTAATTTGAACTTCATCCAATAATTCTATCCTAGATAATGGTAAGCCTATTTGAATTGACTCAATTACTGTATCAATTGCACCTTTCAAATCTTTAAATGTACAAACACCAGCAGAAACTGCTTCAGGTCTACCATGAAGTTTTAAATTTATTTCTGTTATAAAGCCTAATGTTCCTTCCGAACCAAGCATTAAATGACTTAAATCATATCCAGCTGCAGATTTTCTTGCCCTAGTTCCTGTTTTAATAATTTTACCATCTGGCATCACCACCTCAAGGCCCATTACTTGTTCTCTTATGGTACCATACTTAACAGTGGTTGTTCCCGATGCTCTTGTAGCACACATACCACCAATCGATGCATTAGCTCCTGGATCAACAGGGAAAAATAATCCAGTATCTCTTATATATTCATTTAATTCTTTTCTTGTAACGCCAGCTTGAACTCTACAATCCATATCTGAATTATTTAATTCAATAATCTGATTCATTTTATTTGAGTTAATAGTGATACCTCCTTTTAAGGCATGTATATGCCCCTCTAGAGCAGTACCTGTTCCAAATGGAATTACTGGTATATCATTTTGATAGGCAAATTTTATTATTTTGGAAACTTCCTCTGAGGTTTCAGGATATGCAATTGCATCAGGAATATTTTTTGGTAAATGCCACGACTCATCATGACTATGCTCTAAACGAATAGCTTTCGAGGTTGTAAGTCTATCTCCTAAAAAACCTTTTAATTCATCAAATTCCATATGAGAATTAGAGACCTAAAACAAATTTAGCCATTATATTTCTTTGGATTTCATTAGATCCACCATAAATGGTAGAGGCCCTATTATTTAAATAAGCTGGAAAAGCTGTAATAGAATAATCTGGTCCAATAACATCAAAATTTGAACCTGGTATTCTAGCTTCATTTTGTTGTGGGCTAGTGTAATAACCTAACGCAGATACAGTTAAACCGTCTAAATGTTGTTTAAGTTCAGATCCTCTGGATTTTAAAATAGATGAAGCAGGACCGGGATGACCTCTTTCTGCAATATCTGACATAATTCTATGTTCAGTCATTAAAACTGCTTGAACTTCTATTTCAGCTTCATTTAAAGATTTTAAGAAATTTTTATCGTCAATTAGACTTTCGCCAGTATCAGATTTTTCAATAGTAGCAATCTTTCTTATTTTATTTATTTGAGCTTTTAAACCAGCGGCATAGGCGCCACCCCTTTCAAACTCTAATAAATACTTAGCAACAGTCCAACCATCATTCTCTTCTCCCACAACATTTTCAACAGGAACTTTAACATCATCAAAAAATGTTTGATTTACCTCGTGATCCCCAGCCATTGTAATGATTGGTTTTATTTCAATTCCTGGTGCATCCATATCAATCAATAAGAAAGTTATACCCTGCTGAGGTTTGCCAGTATTATCAGTTCTAACAAGACAAAAAATTCTATTTGCGTATTGCGCATGCGTTGTCCAAATTTTAGTACCATTAACCAAATAATGATCGCCTTCTCTCACGGCTTTGCACTGAAGTGATGCTAGATCAGAACCTGATCCTGGTTCAGAATAACCTTGGCACCAAAAATCATCACCAGATAAAATTCTTGGCAAATAAAAGTCTTTTTGTTTTTGTGTTCCGTATTTCATTAGTACAGGGCCAACCATATGCAAACCCATAGCAGTTGGTGATGGTGCGCCTGCTGATGCGCATTCACTGCTAAATATATACCTTTGCATGTCGTCCCATCCTGTGCCGCCATATTCTTCTGGCCAACGAGAACCTATCCAACCTTTATTGTATAAAATTTTATGCCATTTTGATGAATATTCTACTTCACTAAATACACTCGCTGTAAGTTTACCAGCTTCTCTCAGTTCATCAGTTAACTCTTCATCAAGAAAATCTCTGACCTCCTGTCTAAAAGCTTCATGTTCAGGCTTAAAACTCAAATCCATTTTTTTCTCCAAATAATAAAATCAAAAAAATACATATTTATTATAAAACATACTTGATTAGTTTGTCATAGTATTTTGTAATAGGGCATACATATTTACTGGGAGGAATGATTGACATATTTTTCAGAAATTGTCCATTTATCTGATATAGCAAGAGTCCATGGAGACAGATGTCCAGAAAAAAAGGCTTTTGTTTTTGAAGATAGAGTAGTGACATATAAAGAGTTCGATATTAACTCAGAGAAAGTAGCTAATGGTCTAGTTTTAGAAAATGTTAATGAACAAGACCATGTTGCATATATGGATAAAAATTCTGATAGATTTTACGAACTTGTTATGGGTTGTGCAAAATCAAACTCAGTGATAGTTGGTATAAATTGGCGATTAGCGCCTCCAGAAGTTGCTTATATTCTTAATGACTCAAATGCTAAAATTTTATTTGTGGGTGAAGATTTTTTTGGTCTAATAGAAAAAATTTTAAAAGATGTGCCTAGTATAGAAAAAGTTATTTGTATGTCAGGTAAAAATAAAGATTGGCCAACATATGAAGATTGGAGAGATAAACAAAGCGACTCGATATGCGACAGAAAGCCTCAACTAAAGATGTTGCGATTCAAATGTATACCTCTGGCACAACAGGTAATCCAAAAGGCGTTCAATTAACACATGATAATTTCTATTCATCAAGAAATCCAGAGCCACAGGAAGGTTTAGAATGGAGCGAATGGACAGAAGATGAAGTTCAATTAGTTACTGCGCCAACATTCCATATTGGTGGAGCTGGATCAGGAATTGGAGGTTTATATGCATCAGCAACAAATGTTGTTTTGAAAGAGTTCGAACCAACAGCAGTTTTAAATGCTATTAATGATTATGGTATAACAAAGATTTTTATGGTTCCTGCAATGATGAAAATGATACTTGATAATCCAGCATCAAGAGAAACAAATTACTCAACAATTAAATATATATCATATGGAGCATCACCTATTCCCTTAGACTTATTAAAAGAAGCTATTGAAGTTTTTCAATGTGGATTTATTCAATTATATGGCATGACAGAAACAACTGGATCTGTAACATATCTTCCGCCTGAGGACCATTCAATTGAAGGTAATGAAAGAATGAAGTCAGCAGGAAAGGCTTTACCGCATTGCGAAATAAAAATTGTTGATGAAAAAGGTAAAGAAGTTGATACAAAAGAAGTAGGTGAAATAATTGTTCGAACAACTTCAAATATGATTGGTTACTGGAATTTACCAGAAGAAACAAAAAAGACTCTTAAATCAGGATGGCTTTATACTGGTGATGCAGGTTTTATGGATGAAGATGGTTATATTTATGTACATGATAGAGTAAAGGATATGATTGTATCAGGCGGTGAGAATGTTTATCCCGCAGAAGTAGAAAGCGCTATATTTGGGCACGAAATGGTTTCAGATGTTGCGGTCATAGGTGTTCCTGATAAACAATGGGGAGAAGCTGTTAAAGCTTTGGTAGTTTTAAAAGATAACTGCGAAACATCGGAGGAAGATATAATTAACTTTACTAGACAAAAAATTGCTGGCTTTAAAACACCAAAATCTGTAGATTTTATTAAAGAATTACCTAGAAATCCATCTGGTAAGATATTAAAAAAAGAATTGAGAAAACCTTATTGGAAGGGTTTTGAAAGAGCAATAAATTAAACTTGGAGAAAGATATGTCTACACAAAAACCCATAGCAGATAATTTATTCACTTGGCCTTCAGATTCACCAAAGTTAATTGGTAGTAAAGATACTGAAACAGGAAGATATTTCTTTCCTGCTAAGAATTCAAATCAACATGAAAAAGTTGAATTATCAAATAAAGGAAAGCTTTGGACTTGGACAGTTCAAAGGTTTCTTCCTAAAACACCATATATAGAACAAGTTGCGCCTGAGGATTTTAAACCTTATGCTGTTGGATATATTGAATTACCAGGTGAAATTATGGTAGAATCCAGATTAGTAGGAATTGATCCCAAGGAATTGGAAATTGGTATGGAAATGGAACTAACAATAGAGCCATTCGTTAAAAATGAAGAAGGCGAAGAATTATTAATTTTTGCTTTTAAACCTTCTGTAAACTCATAGGAGAAATATTATGACAGATGTAGCAATAGTTGGAATAGGAATTCATCCATTTGGAAGAACTGATGGTGTATCAGGTCTTCAACAGGGCGTTCACGCAGCTAAGGAAGCATTATCAGATGCAGAAATAGAATGGAAAGACATAGAATTTGCTTATGGTGGCTCATCTGCTGCAGGAAGCGCTGACACAATGGTAAGTGAGCTTGGGCTTACTGGAGTCCCATTTATGAATGTTTCAAATGGCTGCGCTACTGGTGGTTCAGCATTATTATCTGCCTACACAACAATTAAATCTGGTCAATTTGATATTGGAATGGCAGTAGGTTTTGATAAACATCCTCGAGGTGCATTTAATGCAGATCCGGAGGCTGCTGGACTTCAAAAATGGTATGGCGAAACAGGCCTTATGCTTACTACACAATTCTTTGGAATGAAAATACAAAGATATATGCATGATTACGGAATAACTTCTGATGCATTAGCTTTAGTTGCAGAAAAAGCATTCAATAATGGTTCATTAAATCCTAATGCATGGAGAAGAGATCCTGTTTCAAAAGAAGATATATTGAATGGTATGATGGTTTCTGATCCTCTAACGAAATTTATGTTTTGTTCACCTGCGGAAGGTGCTGTTGCTTTAATATTATGCAGAGCTGATATCGCAAGCAAATTTACTACTAAACCCTTATACCTTAAAGGTGCAGCATTTAGATCTAGACCTCTTGGATCTTTTGAAGTTTTTAGTCCTTCTCTTGAAATTGAAAGGGGCCCTAGCCCAACTGTTGGAGCAGCAAAAGCAACTTTTGAGATGGCGGGTATAGGTCATGAAGATATTGACCTAGCGCAACTCCAAGATACTGAGTCAGGAGCTGAGATCATGCATATGGCTGAAAATGGTTTTTGTAAAGATGGTGATCAAGAAAAAATGCTTCGAGATGGTGATACAAATATTGATGGAAAGTTTCCAGTAAATACTGATGGCGGTTGTATAGCTAATGGTGAACCAGTTGGAGCTTCAGGTTTAAGACAAGTTTATGAGAACTGTGTTCAACTTAGAGGCGCAGCAGGTAAAAGGCAGGTGCCAAATAATCCAAAAACTGCATACACTCATGTTTATGGTGCTCCTGGTATCTCCGCATGTACAATTATCACTAATTAAAAATAACAATTTACAGGATTAATTATGATTAATAAAAAATTTCTACTGGCTGGTAGGCCGGTTGGTAGACCGATATCTGATGATGACTTTGAATATAAAGAAGAAGAGATTAGAGAAATCAATGATGGCGAATTGCTTCTAGAAAATATGGTCATTGAATTCCAACCTGCCCAAAAAGGTTGGATGGAAAACATATCTAATTATGTGGCACCTCTTGAAATAGGCGATGTAATGCGTTGCAGCGGAATTGCCAGAGTATTAGATAGTAAATCCGAAAAATTTAAAAAAGGTGACATTGTTTCAGGTCAAACATGTTGGCAAACTCATCCTATATTGAAGGAAGAAGATTTAGAAATAATTGAAGATACAGATATGCCTACAGCATACTTAGGTGCGCTTGGTGGTACAGGATTAACTGCATATTTTGGAGTTACCAAAATAAGTAAACCAAATCCCGGCGATACTGTAATTGTAACTGGTGCTGCAGGGGGGGTTGGGTCTTTAGCTGGGCAAATTTTTAAGATTGCCGGATGTAAAGTTTATGGTATTGCAGGAGGAAAAGAAAAGTGTGAAATGCTTATCAATGAATTTGGGTTTGATGGAGCAATAGACTATAAATCTGAAGATCTTAATGAAAGCTTAAGTAAGCTATGTCCTAATGGAGCTGATATTGTATATGATAATGTTGGTGGAAGAATTTTAAATGATTGCCTATTACATTTAGCATTGAATGCAAGAATTGCTATTTGTGGGATAATATCTAGACATAAAACCGATAATATGAATTTCGGACCTGAAAATTATTCAAATTTGATTTTCAAAAGAGCAACCATGCAAGGTTTTTTGATGTTAGATTATATGTCAGAAACAGCTTCAGCTAGAAATAAAATGAAAAAATGGATTGAAGATGGCAAACTAATTTGTAGAGAAGATTTGCGAGAGGGTTTTGAGAATGCGCCTGATACTCTTAAGGGTCTTTTTGATGGTAAAAATAAAGGAAAACAACTTTTAAAAATAACTAACTAATTGATTGTATTGTCTAATGAATCGTGGACGAAGATTATATAGTGGTGTATTAATATCGATTGAAAATATATTAAAATTGAGGAGATTTTGATGGATAAACAAGTAAATGAATCAGGACTTGAACCAAAGGAAGAAATTCAAGAGTTGGTTAGAAGATCTAGAGAAGCTCAAAAGCAAATTGAAAATTATACTCAGGAACAAGTTGATGAACTTATTCGAGCTATGGTTTGGTGTGTTGCAAGGCCTGGAGTTGCAGAAGAAATAGCTCAATTTACAGTTGATGAAACACAGCTAGGGAACTACGAAGGTAAATTTCTAAAGATACAGAGAAAAACTCGAGCAACTCTAATGGATATTATTGATGAAAAATCTGTTGGGATATTAGAAGAGGATAAAGAAAGAGAAATTGTCAAAATTGCAAAACCTATGGGTGTAATTGGGGCGCTTGCTCCATCTACAAATCCTGAAGCAACACCAGTTATTAAAGCTATACATGCTGTCAAAGGAAGAAATTCAATTATTGTTGCTCCCCATCCTAGAGCAAAACTAACAAACAAGAAGATATGTGATCTTATGAGAGCGGCAATTGAAAGTTGTGGAGCACCAGCTGATTTAGTAATAGGTATTGAAATCCCATCTTTAGAACTTACCAATGAACTTATGGCCCAGTGTGATAGAGTGCTTGCTACTGGAGGCGGTGCAATGGTTAATGCGGCCTATTCAAGCGGAACACCTGCTCTAGGAGTTGGAGTTGGTAATGCTGTTATTACCGTTGATGAAACTGCTGATTTAGATGATGCAGCTGATAAAATAAAAATTTCAAAAACTCTTGATTTAGCAGCCTCATGCTCTGCGGATAATTCGGTTATTTTAGTAGAAAAGATTTATGAAGATATGCTTTCAAAGCTAGAGGAAAGAGGTGGTTATTTAGCAAATTCAGAGGAAAAAGAAAAACTTCGTAATACGATATGGGATGAAGAAGGCCATTTGAATACAGCTATCGTAGCTCAAACAGCAGAAAAAATTGCTGAAATGGCAGGACTAGATATTCCGGAAAATACAGAATTTATAATCGTTCCCGAAGATGGATGGGGACCGGAAAATCTGTTTTCAGGTGAAAAATTATCAGTAGTAATGGCATTATACAAAGCAAATGATATTGATCATGCTATTGAACTAACTAACAATATCCAATCGTACCAGGGGCAAGGACATTCTTGTGGTATTTATTCAAGTAGTGATGAAAATATAATGAAACTTGCTAATATTACTAAGACATCAAGAGTTATGGTAAATCAACCTCAGGCAGCATCAAATAGTGGAAACTTATGGAATGGAATGAGACAAACATTTTCATTAGGATGTGGTTCTTGGGGCGGAAACGGAACCAATAATAATATTTCTTGGAGAGATTTAATTAATGAAACATGGGTATCAAAACCATTACCTCAAACCAAAGAATTAATTTCTGATGAAGAACTCTTCGGTGATGTTATGAATAAAATTAGTTAATTTAATTATTTTCAAAAAGTCATTAAATTTAACTGAATTTATTGTAATTGAATGATACTTTACCTTTTGTTTAGAAATGCATTAAAGAAAAATGAAACTATCTGAAGAACAAATAGCCTTTTATGATGTTGCAAAAAATTTTGCAATTGAAAAAATGTCGCCTCATGCAGAAAAATGGGATGAAGAAAAGATCCTTCCTGTAGAGACATTGCAAGAATTAGCACAATTAGGTTTTGCTGGTATTTATGTTTCCCCAGATTTAGGTGGCTCAGGATTATCAAGGTTAGATTCAACATTAATTTTTGAAGGTCTTAGTCAGGGCTGTACATCTACAGCCGCATTTTTATCTATACATAATATGGCAACATGGATGATAGATAATTTTGGAAGTCAGGAGTTAAAAGAACGTTTTGTTCCTGATCTTTGTTCGATGAAAAAAATAAGTTCATATTGCTTAACTGAACCTGGCGCAGGATCAGATGCCGGTGGTTTGAGAACAAAAGCAGAAAAATCGGGCGACCATTATATTTTGAATGGAACTAAATCGTTTATTTCTGGTGGAGGCTTTTCTGATGTATATGTTACAATGGTTAAAACCGATGAAAACTCTATCTCGACCCTTGTTATAGAAAAAGATAGTGAAGGTCTTTCATTTGGTGGACAAGAAAAGAAGATGGGTTGGAATTCTCAACCCACAGCTCAAGTAATTTTTGAAGATTGTAAAGTTCCTGTAGAAAATCTAATCGGACAAGAAGGTGATGGTTTTAAAATTGCAATGATGGGCTTAGATGGAGGTAGACTTAATATTGCTGCCTGCTCTCTCGGTACAGCACAATCAGCATATGAAAGAGCTGTCCAATATGTTGGTGAAAGAGAACAATTTGGAAAAAAATTACAAGAATTTCAAGCTCTCCAATTTAAACTAGCAGATATGTGTACTGAATTAGAAGCTTCAAGATTGATCCTAAGAGAAGCTGCAACAAAAGTTGATGATAATACATCGGATAAAACAAAAGCAGCAGCTATGGCAAAAAGATTTGTTACTGATGCAGGCTTTAACATTGTGAATGAAGCACTACAAATTCATGGAGGTTACGGTTATTTGAAAGATTATCCTCTTGAAAGAAATCTTAGAGATTTAAGAGTACACCAAATTCTTGAGGGAACTAATGAGATCATGAGAGTTATCATAGCTAGAGAAATACTCAAGGAAAATAAATGAGTGTTGAAGAAGTCTTTTTTGAAAAAAAAGGTTCTTTAGGTCTTATTACACTTAATAGGCCGGACGCATTAAACGCATTAACATTAAAAATGGTAAGGGAAATTCATCCAAAACTTAAAATTTGGGAGAATGATGATGAAGTAAAAACTGTAGCAGTCACCGCAGTTGGTGATAGAGCATTTTGTGCTGGCGGAGACATAAGGGCACTTTATGATTGGGGAAAAAGTAATGATAAAAAAGCTACTGGTTTTTATTATGAAGAATATCAACTCAACCAACTAATAAAATCATACTCTAAGCCATATGCATCATTTGTTAATGGAATTGTTATGGGTGGAGGCGTTGGCGTTTCGGTGCATGGTGCTTTTAGAGTAGCTGGAGAAAATTACTCATTTGCAATGCCTGAAACAGGGATTGGTCTATTTCCAGATGTTGGAGGAAGTTTTTTTCTATCTAGATTAAGAAATAATGTTGGTATGTATCTAGCGTTAACGGGAAGTCGTATTAAATCATCTGATGCAATTGAATTGGGTATTGCAGAATATTACATTGAGTCAGAAAATTATGATGAAATATTTAATAAATTATCTGAAGGCTTTTCGCTAACTGAAATTCTTTCATCATTTCATTCTAATAATATTAACTCAGATCTTAAAAATAATTTTGAAGAAATTAATAAACTTTTTTCTGGAGATAGTCTTGAAGAAATTATTAATAAATTAGAGAATGATCAATCTGATTTTGCTCAAAAAAATCTTAACTTATTAAAATCTAAATCACCAACATCTCTTAAAATTACTTTTAGACAAATAAGAAATGGAGCAGAGTTAGATTTTGAAGATTGCATGAGAATGGAATATAGAATGGTTTCAAAAGTTATGTCTGATCATGACTTTTATGAAGGTGTGAGGGCTCTAATAATAGATAAAGACAATAAACCCTTATGGAAGCCAGGAAATATTGATGAAATTTCAGATGAAAGTATAGATGAATTTTTCAAGAATTTAGAAAATAATGAGTTAAATTTTAATACGAGGTAAAGATGGCAAATGTAACTTTTATAGGCTTAGGAAACATGGGACTTCCTATGGCAAAAAACCTTATTAAGGCTGGACACACAGTTTATGGCTTCGATCTGTCTGAGGAGCAAATGAATCAATTTGTTGCTGCAGGTGGAAATAAAGAGGAAAATATACCTAGCGCATTAAAAAAATCTGATACAGCAATAACAATGCTTCCGTCAGGAAAACATGTAAAAACAATTTATATGGGCGATGATGGAATTATAAAGAATGCTAATAATAATTTACTCCTAATTGATTCATCAACAATAGATGTTGAGACTTCCCGTGAAGTTGAAAAAGATGCAAACGAAAATAACCTAAAAATGCTTGATGCACCTGTTTCTGGAGGTGTTACTGGCGCAGAAGCAGGAACACTAACTTTTATGGTTGGTGGAGATACTGATGCATTTAATAAAGCAAAAGAATTTTTAGATATTATGGGTGGAAATGTTATACATGCTGGCCAAGCAGGAAATGGGCAGGTAGCAAAAATAGCCAATAATATGCTTTTAGCAATATCAATGATTGGAACTTCTGAAGCATTTAATCTTGCAAAAAATTTGGGTTTAGATGCATCTACTTTTTTTGATATTGCCTCTACAGCATCAGGTCAATGTTGGTCGATGACAAGCTATTGTCCTGTTCCTGGCCCAGTTCCAACTAGTCCGGCAAATAATGACTATAAACCTGGATTTTCTGCTGCATTGATGTTGAAAGATCTTAGATTATCACAAGAAGCATCTTCTTTTTCAAACTCAAGAACACCTTTAGGCGAAAAGGCTACTGCTATTTATGAAGAAATGGAAAAGAATGGAACTGATAACTTAGATTT
Source organism: Alphaproteobacteria bacterium (assembly GCA_045565415.1). Classification (GTDB taxonomy): domain Bacteria; phylum Pseudomonadota; class Alphaproteobacteria; order MED-G09; family MED-G09; genus AG-430-B22. Next base: position 46,355 of record JBJLFK010000023.1, read on the forward strand.
CTCAGGTGTAATTAAATTACTGAATGAAGAATTATAATTTTAAAATGTCCGATAATATCAAAATACCAGTATTTGAAAACTTTAAAGATAGCGCTCATTTAACCAAAGATAAATATGAAGAGGCTTATAATTTTGCTTTGGATAATCCTGAAGCCTTTTGGAAAAAAGAGGGAAAAAGAATAAACTGGATAAATCCTTATACGAAGATAAAAGATGTTACATGGTCCAATAAGGATGTAAATATTAAATGGTTTTATGATGGAACCTTGAATGCAAGTTATAATTGTATCGATAGACACTTATTGGATAAATCTGATCAAATTGCGATTATTTGGGAAGGCGATGATCCAAATGA